>JACDDX010000164.1 GCA_013816685.1 Gemmatimonadales bacterium | reverse complement strand
GCTTCGGGAGGCGCGCCTCCTGGCGGATTCACTCGGGTCGGGCGGGTCCGGTTTCGGAAAGCAACTGGTCGCGAGTCTACTCATGTCCGGCGTGCTCCCACCGACCTACGAGCGCGAGGCGGTCGATCGCTGGGAACGGACGTCGCGCGACACCCCGGCGAAGCAATACTCCGCCTCGCTGCTGGCGCTCTCCCGTGGCGACGTCGCGGGAGCGCGGTCGCGGGTGACGGCCGGCCTGGCGGGGCTTAAGGCGCAACGGCAGTCGGGCGACGATGCCGAATTTCGTGCGCTCTTGTCGGCGGTGGCAGGGCTGGTCACGGTCGTTGCCGGTGACACCACTGCCGGTGTCGCGCAGATCGAGCGAGCGCTCGCCGCCGCCGGCACGCTGGAGGACACCGACCGGACCCTTCCGCTCCGGCTGCAATGGACGCTGGCCCTGACCGGGCGACCCGAGACCCGCGAGCGGGGAATCGAACGCCTCCGCTACGGCTTCCAGCCCGATCCCCTGATCCTCCCCTATACCTACTTCCTGCTCGGCCGTGCGCTGACGGCCCAGGGCGACCGGGACGGAGCCGCCCAAGCCTACGGACAGTTCCTGCGGCTGTGGGACAAGGCCGATCCCGAATTTCAGCCGCTGGTGCGTGATGCTCGGCATGCCCTGCAGGAGCTGATCGCCGAACATTCATCGCCTTGAGAGTTGTCCCCTCGGCGGCATCGCCGGCGCCCGGGTGTATGTTCAGAGATATGGAGACCGCTGACTCCGAGATTCCAGCCGCCGTACCTGCGCTGTCCGACACCCGCAGCCGTGGGCGGGCCCTGATGGACACCTTCGGTCAGGGGTGGAGCCGGGGCAAGGTGGAATTGCTGATGACGGTCTTCTCCGATGAAGCGGTGTTCATCGAGACTCCGTTTTCCGAGCCGCTGCGGGGGACCGACGCCATCGATCGGTACTGGCGCGATGTCCCTTTCCACCAGTCCGAGGTCTCATTCACCTCCGGCGAGATCTATGCGGCCGGCCCTTGGTTCTCGACCGAATTCAAATGCGTCTTCCGCCGTCGCCGCACCGGTGAGTGGGTGGAGGCGCGGGGAGCCATTTTCTGCGAGATGGCCGGCGACCGGATCGGCGAGATGCGGATGTACTGGCACCGCTGGAACGGTGGGCAGGAGACCAGCAAGCCCTGACCGCCAGCAAACATCGGCCGCAGGCGGTATCAGATGGGGACGGCGGAGAAACCCTGGTCGAGGATAAGTGGTTCACTGGTCAGCGTGTCGCATCATGGCATGTCGTTCGCAGACCGGAGCCGGACGCCCTCCTGAGGGCTCACCCAGTCGCCGATCCAGTCAACAGGTGAAACGTCAGCGCGTCGTCGGAGGTCCCCCATGCTCCTCGCTTTTCTATTACCTCTCCTCGTCGCCGGTGCCCCCTCTCCCTCGATTGTGGCGCCCGACGACCCTCCCGTTCGACTCTGGATCAACCACGACCGACACTTCGTGAAGGGCGACCGGGCCAAGGTCGAGGTGCGTGCCCGCGACGATGGGTATCTCGTGGTGCTTCATGCCGATGCCGATGGTTATCTCCGAGTGCTGTTCCCGCTCGATCCCGGCGACGACAACTTCGTCCGTGGCGGCGACAAGTTCGAGGTGCATGGCCGAGGTGGACGCGAGGCGTTCACAGTGGACGCGGATGGCCGGGGGACGCTCTACGCCGCCGTTTCGCGGGACCCATTCCACTACGATGGCGTCGTCACCGGCAATCATTGGGACTACCGCGCACTCTCGCCGTCACGCCTCTCCCGTCAACCCGAAGCGGAGCTCACCGAGCTGGTACGCCGCCTGGCCCAGGGCGACTTCGATTACGACCTCCTGACCTACGACGTGGTGGAGCGTGTGGTCTACGCCTCCACCTACGATGATTACGTGGCGCCCGATTACGGCTACCGCGACAGCTACTGGGGTGGGTACGGCTACGGTCGGCCCTACTACGGGAATTCGTTCGCGGTGAGTGTCGTGTTCGGCCGTCCGTACCGCCGGGCCTACTACGATCCGTTCTACGCCGGGTACTATGGCTCGTACGGCTACGATCCGCTCTACTATGCCTACGATCCGCTCTACTATCGACCGCTGTACTACAGCCCGTACTACTACACGCCGCGCTACTATTCGCCGGCGTACTGGCAGCCGCGTGGGTACTACGATGGCTTTTCCCGCTCGGGTTATCGGCCGCGGAGCCGGTACGACGGGACGCCGTATACGCCTTACCGTTTCCGGGGCGGTGAGGGGACCTACCGCGATCGCAGGACCGATGTGCGTGCCGTCAACACCGTCTACCTGCCTCCCACCACGCGCACCGGCATCCACGGCTCGTCCACCCGTCGGGTGACCGACCCGACGCCGGCCGCGGTGCCGAGCGAACGCAGCCGGACCAGAGAAACCGCGAGCCGTCGGGGCGTCAGGGGCGAGGGAACGAACCGCGCTCCGGCCGGACGTTCTGCGACGGGACGCGCTGCCGAGCGGCCGACTATCGAAGCCCGCCGGGTGGAGCGCGGGGAGGCTCGCCGGGGCGCCGATTGGCCCCAGGAGGTTCGAGTGGATGGCGAGTCCCCTCGAGCGACAGCACGTACACCCCTGATTTCGGAACCCCGCCGCCAGCCGGTACGAGCGCAGCGCGTCGGGGATAATTCGGCCAGGCGAGAGCCGTCCCGGTCAGAGCCAGTTCGGACCGCGCCTCGTCGCGATGAGACGCCGAGGATGGCGCCTGAGCCCCGACGGGCCGAGGCTCCGCCGCGAGCGGCTCCCCGAGCTCAGCCGCAGAGCGGTGGTGGAGGGGCTGACCGGGGCGGGTTTTCCGCACCCCGGGTTGGTGGTGAGGGTGGCGGTGGCGGAGGGGGGCGACGGCGCTAGCGGGCCGGCCTCAAGAGCTTTTCTCCCGTGAGCCCGTCGATCTCGGCGGGCTCACGCTTTTCCTCCGATTCGGATCGTGGGCTTACTGACTCACCGTTCGTCCTGATGGTTTCGGGTATAGTCCATTCCCCACTCCATCATCTCCGCGCTCCTGAGTCCGACGCGCATCGCCTCCTGCACCGCCGCTTCCTCGTCCATACCACAGTCGAGCATCAGGTGGGGGATCAGCGCACCACCTACCCGGTTTCCGCTGGCGCAATGAAAGAACACCGTGCGGTCCCCGGCACCGCGAAGCACCGTGAGAATGCGCTCGAGCGTCTCATCGGTGATGGTTCCGGCGTTGACGGGGACGTTGACGTACTCCATGCCGAGCTGCCGGACAATGGCCGGCTCGTCGAACGGGCGCGGCTCCATGGGATCGCGGATGTCGAGTACGACCGCGCCACCCGCACCGTGGAGCGCCTCGAGGTGCGCGGGCGAAGGCTGGCCGCCAGTGACGAGGTTGGGGAGCGGCTGATGGGCGTTCGGCACGCCTCGCAAGGCTTCGAGCGGAGTTGGCATCAGGGCATGATAGCGGGTGCGCCGACCGTTCTGTAATATCTACAGGCATGAGTCCAACCGATCCGTCGACCGACCCCACCTCGTTCAGCTGGACGGCGGACGAAATCCGCCGCGTGGGATATCGCGCGGTGGATCTGATCGCCGAACATCTCACCGGCCTGCCGGTTGAACCGGTGTTCCGCCCAGTCTCGCCGGCGCTCGCCCAGGGAATGCTCGCTGAACCCGTGCCCGAAATCGGCGAATCCGCCGATGCGATTCTGGAACGATTCGCACGCGACATCGCTCCTTATCCGTTCGGAAACGGCCACCCGCGCTTCGCCGCCTGGGTCAACTCGCCGCCGGAGGTGATGGGCGTGCTGGCTGCGTCCCTTGCCGCCGCAATGAACCCGAGTGTCGCTGGCGGTAACCACGCCGCCGTCTGGCTCGAGCGTCAGGTGCTGGAGTGGTTCAAGACCCTGATCGGCTTTCCGCCTGACGCGATGGGATTGCTGGTGAGCGGTGGATCGACGGCGGCAATCGTCGGACTCGCTGCGGCGCGCCACGTCGCATGCGCACGCCGGGGGTGGGATGTCCGCACCAACGGGCTGCAGCGGACCGCGCTGAGCGGCGGTCCCGGACGTCTGCTGGTCTACCGGACCTCCGAAGGGCATGGCTGCAACCAGAAAGCAATCGAGCTGCTCGGCCTGGGCAGCGCCGCCGTTCGTCTGGTCCCCACCGGGCCGGATCTCCGTATGCTGCCGGACGAGTTGGACGCGATGATCGGGACGGACCTGGCGGCGGGTCACGTCCCCATGGCCGTCGTGGCAAGTGCGGGCACGGTCAACACCGGGGCGGTGGATCCACTCGATGCCGCTGCCGACGTCTGCGCACGCCACGGCACGTGGCTGCACGTGGACGGGGCGTACGGCGCGCCGGCGATCCTCACGGAGCACTATCGCGACAGCCTCGCCCCGCTGTCACGGGCGGACAGTGTCGCGATCGATCCCCACAAGTGGCTCTATGTGCCCGTGGACGCCGGCCTGGTGCTGGTGCGCGATGCCCGAGCGATGCGCGACACTTTCAGTCTCGTGCCGCCGTACCTGCGGACCGACGACAACATGCTCGGAGTTCAGGGGCCGCCGTGGTTCAGCGAATACGGTATCGAGCAGACCCGCCCGTTCCGCGCGCTGAAGGTGTGGATGGCCCTTCGCTCAATTGGACTGGGGGGTTACCGGGCGCTGATCTCGCGCGACATTGCGCTGGCGCAGCATCTGGCGGACCGGGTTCGTGCCACGGAGGGGTTCGAGCTGTGGCAGCCACAGGGGCTGAGCATCGTCTGCTTCCGCGCGGTTCCCGCC
>JACDDX010000163.1 GCA_013816685.1 Gemmatimonadales bacterium | reverse complement strand
GGCTCCGCGCGATCGCGCGCCGTGTCGAACAATCCTCCAGCAGCCTCGTCCCGGTAGTCGCGCCAGACCCGCTCCATCAGCGCCTCGGCCCAGGCGAGCCACGCGGGCTCACCGGTGGTCTCGCCGGCGTCGAGCGCGGCCGATGCCGTCTGGACCTGATCGTCCAGCAGGCCGGTGACGCCGCCGGGGGTGTGGGCCACCGCATCCGGCTCCGCGCTCTCCTGCCGCAGGCGCGTGAGCGTCGCGAGCGCATGACTCCGGGCCCAGTCGTCCTGCAGCATGGCACCCGCCCGCAGCACCGCCGAGGCCATCATCGCGTTCCAACTGGTGTAGCTGGAGTGATCCACGAACGGCGGCGTCCGGAGCGCGCGCGCGGCAAGGAGCTTCTCGCGCGCCGAATGGAGCAGCGCGGCGACCGCCTCGTCGGAGCGGTGCTGTATCGTGGCGATGGCCGAAACGGTGGTGGCCTGGTACAGCACGTTCTTGCCGGGGTTGTGGTGCATCTCGCCCGCGGTGCCGATGTCGTAGAACGCCGCGGCGACCTCGAGCTCGGGAGCTGTGAGCACGGCCGCGGCTTCGTCTCGAGTCCAGGTGAAGTAGTCGCCATCATCGTCCAGCCCGACGTCGGCATCCTGGCTCGCCGCGTAGCCCCCGTCGGGCGATGACGCGACCTCGCGGACCCATCGGACGATGCCGCGCGCGGTCCCGGCATACTCCTCGTCGCCCAGGAGTGCCGCGGCGTCGAGATAGACCTTCAGCAGTTCGCTGTTGTCGTACGCCATCTTCTCGAAGTGCGGCACGATCCACTCGGCGTCCACGCTGTACCGGTGGAACCCGCCGCCGAGCTGGTCGTACATCCCGCCGCGAGCCATGCCCTGGAGGGTGCCGTCGATGATCTGGCGGAGCTGCGCGGACGGCTGATCGTACCAGCGGTGCAGCAGGAAGGTGATGGCACCCGGATGCGGAAACTTGGGCTGGCTGCCGAAGCCGCCGTGGATCGGATCGAAGCCCTGCGCGATCCGGTCGGTCGCGTCGTCCAGCAGCCGGTGGGAGAGGTCACCCTGCGCGCCTTCATCGAGACTCTGGTCCACGACGCGCCGGATCGCCTGCGCCTGCGCGGAGATCTGCTCGCGGCGGTTCCGGAACGCATCGAGCACGCCGCCGAGCACCGACCGGAATCCCGGCCGGCCATACTTCCCGTCGGGCGGAAAGTAGGTTCCGCCGTAGAAGACCTGGCCGTCGGGAGTCAGGAACGCGGTGAGCGGCCAGCCACCCTGCTGTGTCAGGGCCTGCACGGCGCGCTGATAGCGGGCGTCCACGTCGGGCCTTTCGTCGCGGTCCACCTTGACGCAGACGAAATGCTGATTGAGATAGTCGGCCACGCCTGCATCCTCGTACGATTCCCCGTCCATCACGTGACACCAGTGGCACCAGACGGCGCCGACGTCGAGGAGCACCGGCTTGTCGTCGCGGCGGGCCGCGGCGAACGCGTCCTCACCCCACGGATACCAGTGGATGGGCTGGTGCGCGGCGCTCCGGAGATAGGCCGAGGGCGCGTCGCCGAGTCGATTGGCGGTCATGCAGCGGAAGCTAGTCGGCTCGACCGTGATCGGCTCGACCTGATCGGCTCGACCGTGGTCGGCATGCAAAACGGGGGAGCCTGAGCTCCCCCGCTGCGCGTCTCGACCCACGACCGGGATTACGACTTGTGGCTGAGCGAGTACACGTAGGCCGCGATCGCCTTGACCTGGTCGTCGGTGAGCGTCCCACCGCCCTTGGGCGGCATGACGATGCCGCTCTTCGATTGCTCCTTGGTGACACCGTGCGTGATCTGAGCCGCGATCTCCGTCTGGCTGCCTTTGCTGTGAATCCACTCGGCATCGGTGAGGTTGGGGCCGATCGCGCCCTCGGCCTTCGCGCCGTGGCAGGCATAGCAGTTACCCGCGCCGTGGAAGAGCGAATCGCCGAGAGCGATCTCTCCCCCGGCGGCACCGCCCGCGGCGGGCTTCGCTGCGGGTTTGGCGGCCGGTTTGGCCTGCGCGGCGACGGGAGCCGCATGGATGACGGCGGCGAGGGCGATGACTGCTCCAAAGCGAGTCCACTGCGTCATCGTACGCTCCAGGAAATGTTCGGGTCGAGGAAAGTGCATCTCACAGTACAGTCAAAACCGGACGCTCCGCCAGCGCGCTGGCCGGCGGCGCACCGGTCCCATGGTATGCGACACCAAGGCCGGTTCAGGGTTCCCGAAGCAGCGGTCGCAACTCGACCCGACGGTTCCGGGCGAGTCCCTGGGGCGTGGTGTCGGGCGTGCGCGGCTGGGTGCCGCCATAGCCACGGGCCGCCAGCTGATCGAACTTCACGCCCTTCTGAATCAGGTAGGTCCGCACCGCCTCAGCCATGAGGCCCGAGATCCGGAGATTGTCGGCGGCCGATCCGGTGCTGGACGTGTGCCCGGCGAGCTCGAATCGCGCGGCGGGATTCCTCTGGAGCACCTGCGCGACGGAGTCGAGCGCCGAGTAGGACGACGGATCCAGGCGGGCGCTGCCCGCGGCGAACGTGACCCCTTCGAGCACGGTGGTGGCGGTCGGCACCGGACCCAGCACGACGCGTTCGGGAGCCGGACGCACGCGAGACCGCGCGACCGGCGGCGGTGCGGGTGCCGGAGCCGCCGCAGGCGACTGAGCCCGTGCAGAGTCAGAGGGGCGGGGCGTCGAGGTGTCGCGCGGAGCGGGTGCGGGACGAGTCCGGTTCTCGCGCGGCTGCGACGGTGAGCAGCCCTGCGCATCCACGGCGGCACCAGTGGTCGTACGAGGGCAGCGATCCAGGCCGTCGAGCACGCCGTCCACGTCCTCGTCGCCCGGGCAGCCCAGCGCGTCTACGGTGGCGCCTTGGGGCGTATCGGAGCAGCGGTCGAGGCCGTCGGGGATCTGGTCGCGGTCGCTGTCACGGGGACAGCCATTCGGATCGACCAGGACGCCCTCGGGAGTCTCCGGGCAGCGGTCGACGCCGTCCACGATGTTGTCGGCGTCGCTGTCGCGCGGGCAGCCTGAGCGGTCAACGGTGGCGCCGGCAGGTGTGCCGCCGCAACGGTCCACACCGTTCGGCACGCCATCGGAGTCGGCATCCGAGGGGCAGCCCCGCGCGTCGACCTGGGCACCGGTCGGGGTATCGGCGCAGGTATCGCGATTGTTGAGCACCCCGTCCCGGTCGCTGTCGGGCAGCCGCTTGCTGCCCAGCATGAAGCTGAGACCAATGTTGGCGCCGATGTTCGAGAAGGTGACCGAACGGATCGAGTCGTTCACCTGCGCGTTGCCGCGATTGTTGAGGTAGCTGAGCTCGCCCCGCGCCAGCAGGGCAGGCGTGATGGCGAAGCGGGCGCCGACGCCGCCGATGAGCGCGCGGGTGCTGCCGCAGATGGAACCCGGTGCGGGCTGATCGAGCGCCGGACAGTTGCTGCCGTACCGGGTCGAGCCGCCGCCGAACTTGAGATACCCCGAGGTGCTGGAGCCGAAGAAGACGTTGTACAGCAGGGACGCGCCCAGGGTGCGGACCCGGACGCCGGTGTCGCCGATCTCGGTCTTGGGCTTGGCGAAGGTGCCCTCGCCTTCGACCGAGAAGTTGAGCGGCAGCCAGACGCCTATCCGCCCGATGAACCCCGTCCCGCCCTTCAGCCGGGTGGAATCGTCGAACCCGGTATAGGTGCCGGCCACGCCCAGCTCGACCAGATAACGGCGGTCCTGGGCGAGCGCGGGCCGGGCGGCGGACGCGAGGATCACGAGCCCGGCCAGGAGCCGAGGCCCCCACGCGAGGCCCCGGATGAGCGGGCAGCAGGTTGGCATGGGGCCTATAGATAGGTTCGGCATGAAGGTACCACAAGGAGCGCCGTCACACGGCCGAACCGGATGCTGACGGCCTTGGCAGTCTCTCGGTGGCCAGCTACGATTCGCGATCCGGATCGGCCCTTACCATGACGGTGGTCCCATGCTCGTAACGATCCAATTCTGCGTCGTGTGAAACTACCAACCCCGAGCCTCCAGTTTGGCGGCTGAGGTGCGGCAGGCGTTCCCGAACGCCGAAGTACGCATGCTCGAGTCGTCCGGCGGCGTCTTCGAGGTGTCGGTTGACGACACCCTGGTATTCTCCAAGAAGGCCCTCCGCCGGCATGCGGCGCCGGGAGAGGCTCTGCGACTCATCACGGAGGCGGCCGGCCCGGGCTGAGCCATGCGCATCGCGATTTCCACCGGAGGCGGCGATGCCCCGGGCCTCAACGCGGTCATCCGCGGCGTCGTGCTCTGCGCCCACCACCGCGGCTGGCGCTGCTACGGGATCCAGCGTGGCTACGAGGGACTGCTCACCTTCGACGGTGTCGTCCCGTTGGGCCCCGCGGAGGTCCGCGGCATCACTCACCTCGGCGGCACCATCCTCGGCACCACCAATCGCGGTAATCCCTTCCGCTACGTCACCCGGAGCGCCGACGGCGACGAACGCGAGGGCGACCGGAGTGACGATCTGGTCGGCGCGTTCCACGCCAGCGGATTCGACGCCCTGGTGTCGATCGGCGGCGATGGCAGTCTGCAGATCTCCCACGAGCTGTGGAAACGGGGCCTTCCGGTCGTCTGCGTGCCCAAGACGATCGACAACGACGTCAGCGGAACGCAGCGCACCTTCGGCTTCGACACCGCCGTCAGCACCGCGACGGAGGCGATCGACAAGCTGCACTCAACCGCCGAGAGCCACGACCGGGTGATGGTGGTGGAGGTGATGGGACGCTACGCGGGGTGGATCGCCATTTCGAGCGGACTCTCGGGCAGCGCGGATGT
>JACDDX010000162.1 GCA_013816685.1 Gemmatimonadales bacterium | reverse complement strand
GCGGGCAGCGGAGCCGCGTCGGCGCGAGTGAAGGTCAGGAACCGGGTCTGGTTGGTGGGATCGTCCTCGATCCGCTCACCCAGCGGCACCAGCCCGTGGGCGTCGGCCGCATGGCGGGCCGCGACTGCGGCGAGGGCGGGATTCTTCTCCTGGGCCACGATTTCGGCGCTGCCGGCGGTGTCCCAGGCGCTCACCAGCTCGACGTCGGGGAGATGCTCGCCGAGCCAGAGGCGACACTGACCCAGCGCGACCGGGTGACTCAGCACCCGCCGAATCCCGGAGAGCTCGGCACCGGGCAGCCCCATCAGGGTGTGATGCACCGGAAAGAGGATCTCATGGGTGAGCCGGAGCGTCCCGTCGCCGAAGGCCTCCTCCAGCAGGTCGTAGCTCGTCGTCACCGAGCCGATCAGCGAGTTCTCGATCGGCAGGCAGCCGGCATCCGCGCGCCCCTCACGTACCGCCTTCACCACGTCCCCCGCCTCTCGGCAGGGGACGGTGACGAGGTCGGGCCAGCGGCGCCGTGCGGCCGCCTCGCTGAAGGATCCGTAGGTGCCCTGAATCGCTACGCGCATACCGTGCTCCGGGAAGGCGGTGGAGGGCTCAACAAAAAACCCCGCCGGAAGAGAAGATTCCGGCGGGGCGGCGACAGGTCCGGTCGGCGGCGCTAACGCACTCTGCCGAGACCGGACGGGCGTCGCGCCGCGTCGAGTCGGGTAAAGTAGAAGAAGCGACCGTGTCCGCTGGTGGTCATGACGCGAAGCTACGGAGCGAACGGGCAGGCTGTCAAGGGAGGATATCTTTGCGCCCGTGACACGCGCCACCCCGCGGATGCTCCTCGCGCTCCTGACGGCCGCCCCTGCCATGGCGGCTCCCGCTGCGCTCGGCGCGCAGGGCCTGCCGGTCTTCGCGCCCGTCAATCCCGTCGCCACGTCCCGGAGCGGCGTGTACTTCGAGCCGTATCGCGCGCCGCACGCGGAGCGCTGGGAGCTGTCGGTGGCGGCCGATTACGCCAGCATGGTCGAGCTCAACACCCCGGACGACCGCCTGACGCGGTACGTCCTCGACGCCGAAGTCATGCGGGTGGGGCTGCGACTTGCGCGGGATCTCTCGCCCGCGGCGTTCGTCCTGGCCGGCATCGAGGCGGAGGGGGCCTACGCGGGGATCTTCGACGGCTTTCTCGACTGGTACCACGACGCGTTGGGACTGCGGGTGCGCGAGCGGGACAAGCGCCCCCACGATGTCTTCACCTACGACCTCGTCCTTCCCGGCGGCGAGATCGTCCAGCGCCGCCCGGCCGGGTTCTTCCTCGGCGACCTGCGCGCGGGGCTTGGGGTCCGGCTCTCTACCTGGGCACAAACCGTCGTCTCGCTCACGCTGCCCACGGCGACGGGTCCGCCGGGGTACGGTCGGGGCGTGCCCTCGTTCGCACTGCTGACGACGGCGCGCACCGCGCTGCACCCTCGCCTTCGCTACGAAGGGAGCGTCGGACTGGGGTACACACCCTCGACCGGCCCGCTGTCACCGATCCAGCGCGACGCGTTCGTCGCGCTGACCTCCGGTCTGACCTTCCGTCCGTGGGGCAAGCAGTGGCTCTACGCGAATCTCTTCTATCACTCGCCGTACTACCACGACACCTCGCTGCGGGCACTGGACCGGAAGGAGCTGTCCCTCGACTTCGGCTGGATGCTGCTGACCCGCGGCGGGCGGGAATGGCGGATCGGACTGACCGAGGACCCCGAGCCGGGCGGGCCCGCGGTCGATCTCATCCTGCGGCTGGGGGCGCGGTTTTGAGGAGGAATTGCTCCATGTTCGACCAGAGAAATTCCTTCGATTGCTGCTCGCGCAGATTCAGCCCATAATGGTTGATGAGCTGCTGCTGCGTCTGCAGCCACTCGGCCCAGCACACGCCGCACACCTGCTCGTACACCCGCCGGCCCAGCTCGGTGTTGAACGGCTGGAACGCCATGCGCTCACGCGTCTGGCCACATCGCACACAGTGAACGGTCGGCATGCGGGCAAGATAGAGACACACCGGAGTGTGATCCAGTCCACATGAGCCGCGGCGTCATTGCGCTACAATAGATCAAACGCCACTGCGACGAAGTGAACCGCTGGCGCGCCGGATGTCTCTGGCGCCATGCAGCGTCCCCATGCCGGTCCCGACGCCGAAGGCAACCGCCGCGGCAACGGTGACGAGAGGCAGTGCGGCCAGCGGCCAGACCAGCGCAGCGGCCAGGAGCCCGGCCAGCAACGGCGCCAGGCGGCTCTGTACCGCATCGACGAAACGCAGGCGGCGGCGGACGAATCCGCGAGTGAACGTAAAGCCGGCGAGACCGGCAGTCACGGCGATCAGCAGCTCGAACATAGCGGCGACTCGAGGTCAGGGTGGAGCGCTGGTTGAGAATCAGTGTGCGATTGCGAGTTGCAGTACGCAACGTCCCGCGGCAAAGATTCAACGCGCCCGAACGGCACGTCCGACGGTGCGAACGATTCAGCCCGAATGGGAGCCAGACCATGTCGAGACATCCGACGGTCGTAGTCCCCAACATCGGTCCCATGGACCATGCGTGGGATCTGCTCGGCGATTGGCAGGCGGAGTTCGAGCTGCCCGAGACCGAGCTGCCGGTCCACGGCCGTGTCACGTTCAACTCGTGGGCCGAGGCGGAGTTGAAGCTGGACCCCATCGAGGCGGCGATCGCGGGAATCCCGGCGAGCGTGCCCTTGGAACGGGCCAGTGAGGTGCACCTGACCGATGCCGGTGGTGGTGCGCTGCAGTGGGTGCTGCACGCGCCGTCCACCAACTGGTCGCTGCAGGCGACCATGTGGCCGGGGTCGCTGCACCTGTTCGTGCATGACGCCGACGATGACGAGGAGCAGCTCTACCGCGCCCGCGCGACGCGGGATCGCGATTACTACCTCAGGAAATATCCGCTCGAGCGGCGCTAGACCCCCACGCCGCGATACGCTGGTGAGCCTAGCTCACCACCGTATCGCAGCACTCCCCCACAGAAACCCCGACCCGAAGGCCGTGACCACGATCAGGTCGCCCGGCCGCACCCGACCGCCTCGCACGCACTCGTCGAGCGCGATCGGAATGGTGGCCGCGGTCGTGTTGCCGTAGCGGTCGATGTTGTTGTAGACTCGCTCGCCGTCGAGCCCGAGCTCGCGCTGCATCATCTCGGAGATCCGGAGATTGGCCTGGTGCGGCACGAGCAGGTTCAGATCGTCCAGCGTACAGCCGATCTTCACCAGCACGGCGCGGACAGATTCCGGCATTCGCGCGACGGCGTGACGAAACACTTCCTTCCCATCCATCGCCAGAAAATGGCGTCCCTGCTTCAGGTGCTCGGCCGTGATGCGCGGGTGGTACATCGAGCCGGGGCTGTCCACCCAGAGCTTCTCCGCATGGTGCCCATCGGAGTGAAGATCGAATGCGAGCAGGCCGGATCCATCATCCGGACCCGGCCCCAGCACCGCCGCCCCCGCGCCATCCGCGAAGATGACCGCGGTGTTTCGCCCGCGGCTGGACACGTCGAGCGCGGTGGACTGGACCTCGGCGCCGATCACCAGCACGTGCCGGAAGAGCCCGCTCCTGATCCACCCATCCGCCACCGAGAGAGCGTACACGAACCCCGCACACTGAGTGCGGATGTCGATCGCGGGAATCGTGGCCGCACCGAGCCGGCGCTGGAGAAACACGCCGTTGCCGGGGGCGAAATGGTCGGGGGTGGAGGTCGCGTAGACGATCGCATCGAGATCGCTGGCCCTGAATCCGGCCATGTCGAGCGCCCGGGTCGTCGCCGTATGGGCCAGCTCGGCTCCGGTCTCGCCTTCGCGCACCCAGCGCCGCTCGCGGATGCCGGTGCGGGTGCGGATCCACTCGTCGCTCGTGTCCATGATGCCGGCGAGCTCGTCGTTGGTGACGACGCGGTCGGGCACGGCGAGGCCGGTGCCGAGGATGCGGGCGCGGGTCATCGAGGTGGCCTGGTGAGTGAAGTGCGAATGATAGCGCGGCGGGCGGCCCACGCTCCCCAGACCCAGACGAGCCAGCTCAACGCGAGCGCCGGACTCATCGAGCGCCAGGACTCCCATAGCGCACCGACCGGAGTGAGCCAGCCCGGCCAGCCGCTCTCGGCGCGGAGGCGGTGGCGCTCGACGATCGTCACTGCCTCGACGCCGCCGGAGCGGATCCGCGCGAGAATGGCGCGACAGGGATCGACCCTCGCCGGCGACGCAGGCACCGGCACCAGATTCCAGACCATGCTCGTGGCCCCCCAGCCGTGACTGTCGCTCACGCCGACGACGAACAGCCGGTTGCGGCGGGCCAGGGCGATGATGCTGTCGCGACGAGCCGCGGTGATCTCGTTCGCCTTGGGTGAGGCGTTCACGATCTCGAGCCCGTCGAGGCCGGCGGCCGCAAGCGCCTGCAGCCGGTCCCGGTGGTTACGTTCGTACTCCGGCAGCGACGCGACCGAGAGCGCCCCGTACGCGACGTCGCTGGTCCGGAGCAGGGCGAGCAGTTCGTCGAGTGAGCCGTTGTAGCGCGAACCGTCCACCGCGGCCGTATCGCCGAGCAGGACGATGTGCGCGCGCCAGGCGCTGATCTCGATGCCGGGGCAGAGCCACGGTGGGGTCGCCGGCGGCACCCGTGGCTGTCCCATGACGGTGTTATGGTCTGTGAGGAAGACGGCATCGAAGCCCGCGCGCCGGTGCCAGCGCCGGTTCGCCGCCGCATCGAAGCCGCGCATGAGCGTGCCGCGAACGTCGTGCGACACGCTGGTGTGACTGTGGAAGTCCACGACGGCATTGCCGGAAGGCACCC
>JACDDX010000161.1 GCA_013816685.1 Gemmatimonadales bacterium | reverse complement strand
GGCTGGAGGCGAGCGGCCCGTCCAGCCACCTCGTGCTTTCCACCCGGATTCGCCTCGCCCGCAATCTTCGCGACCGGGTCTTCCAGATCAGAAATGCCGAGTCGGAGCGGGAGCAGGTACTCGAGCTGGTCGAGCAGGCGACCCGGCAGAGTGTGTCGCTGCGGCGGGCCATCAAATTCCGGCTCGACCGGCTCGATCGCACCGACCGCCAGGTGCTGCACGAGCGTCATCTGGTGAGCAAGGAGCTGGCGGGGCTGGACCCCGAAGGGCGGGTCCGATCCGGGGCCACCGTGCTGATCCAGGACCGGGTCGGCGTGATGATCAACGAGGAGGATCATCTCCGGCTTCAGGGACTGCATTCGGGGTTTGCGCTCGACGCGGCATACGCGGAAGTCGACCGGCTGGACGCCGAACTGGGACAACGACTTGCTTTCGCATTTCACCCCGAGTTCGGTTATCTTACGTCCTGCCCGACCAACGTCGGCACGGGCCTCCGGGCATCGGTGCTGATTCACCTTCCCGGGCTCGTGCTGACGAAGGAAATCTCGAAGGTGTTGCAGGGCCTGGCGCAGGTAGGGCTCACGTTCCGCGGGCTCTACGGCGAGGGCAGTGAGGTCGTCGGCAACTTCTTCCAGCTGTCCAATCAGACGACTCTCGGCAGTTCCGAGCACGAGTTGCTCGATCACCTCGGCAAGATGGTCCGCCAGGTCATGGACTACGAGGAGCAGGCGCGTCAGGTGCTGCTTCGCGACGCTCCGGCGATCATCGAAGACAAGGTCTGGCGAGCTTACGGTCTGCTGCGGTACGCTCGAGCCCTGTCGTTCGAGGAAGCGATGAACCTGTTGAGTGGAGTCCGCCTGGGCGCCGGTCTGGGTCTCATACCCGACATCGGGATGTACACTCTCAACAAGTTGTTGATCTACACCCAGCCCGCACACCTCGCCGTGGCGGAAGGGGTGGCCCCGACCGAACCGGATCTCGCAGTACGGAGGGCACGGTTCGTGCGAAAAGTGTTGGAATCCGAAGTGGGACGCCGTGGATGAGCCGCGCGCGACGGTCTTCGGAGCTACGTAGGGTACTGCGATGAACGGCTACAATTTTACCGACCGCGTCCGGAAGGTTCTGCAGATGGCCCGCGAGGAGGCGGCCCGTCTACATCACGAGTACGTGGGCACCGAGCACATCCTCCTGGGTCTTATCCGCGAGGGCGAAGGCGTCGCTGCCGCCGTTCTTACCAACCTGAACGTGGACCTCGAAGACATTCAGCAGAAAATCGAGGAGACGGTGAAGAAGGGCAAAGCCGCTGCGGCGGCTGGGCCGGATCTTCCGTACACCTCGCGCGCGAAGAAGGTGCTCGAGCTCGCCATGACGGAGGCGCGTGAGCTCAACCACTCCTACGTCGGCACGGAGCATCTGCTGCTCGGCCTGCTGCGCGAGGAAAAGGGCATTGCCGCGCAGGTGCTGACCGACGCGGGCGTCAATCTCGAGCAGAGCAGGGCCGAAACGCTGCGGCTACTCGGCAGTGACATGCCGCAGACGTCCGCGACGAGCGGTGGTGCCGCCTCCCCCGCGTCCGCGCCCAAGTCCGAAAAGAAATCCAAGACGCCAGCCCTCGATCACTTCTGCCGCGATCTCACTCAGCTCGGCGCCGAGGGTCAACTCGACCCGACGATCGGCCGGGCCAAGGAGATCGAGCGCGTCATGGAAATTCTGGCGCGGCGGAAGAAGAACAACCCGGTGCTGATCGGTGAGCCCGGCGTCGGCAAGACGGCCATCGTGGAGGGACTCGCGCTCCTCATCGCGAATGGCCTCTGTCCGGACGTGCTGCGCGACCACCGGGTGCTCTCGCTCGACATGGCGGCGGTCATCGCCGGCACCAAGTACCGGGGCCAGTTCGAGGAGCGGCTCAAGGCGGTGATGAACGAGATCGCCCAGAACAAGAACATCATTCTGTTCATCGACGAGCTGCACACCTTGGTCGGGGCCGGCGCCGCGGAAGGCGCCATCGATGCCTCGAACATGCTCAAGCCGGCGCTCGCCCGCGGGGAGCTGCAGTGTGTCGGCGCCTCGACGCTCAACGAATACCGCAAGTACATCGAGAAGGACGGGGCACTGGAACGGCGCTTCCAGACCGTTGTGGTCGAACCGCCGTCGGTCGAGGAAACCGTCGAGATCCTCAAGGGGCTCCGCAAGAAGTACGAGGATCATCACCGCATCAGCATCCCCGACGGAACACTCGCCGCGGCGGCTGAGCTCTCCGAGCGGTACATCACCGACCGGTTCCTGCCGGACAAGGCCATTGACGTCATCGACGAGGCCGGCGCCCGGGCGCGACTGGCGTCGCAGGTACCGCCCGCCGAAGTGGCCGAGCTGAAGGCGGCGCTGGAGAAGGTCAACCTCCAGAAAGAGGACGCGGTCCGCGATCAGAACTTCGAGCGCGCCGCTGCCCTCCGCGATCAGGAGCGTGAGCTTCAGAATCAGATCCGGCTCAAGAACGAGGAATGGGAGAAGGACCGCCAGACCCGGCGGCCGGTGATCGACGAGGAAGCCATCGCTTTCATCGTTTCGAGGTGGACCGGCATTCCGGTCACCCGGCTGCAAGAGGCCGAAGCGGCCCGTCTGCTGCGGATGGAGGACGAGATCCATGGGTCGGTCGTGGGGCAGGACGAGGCCATCCAGGCCGTCTCCCGCGCCATCCGCCGGTCGCGTGCCGGGCTCAAAGATCCCAACCGGCCGATCGGCTCGTTCGTCTTCTCCGGACCGACAGGGGTCGGCAAGACCGAGCTCGCCCGCTCGCTCGCCAAGTTTCTCTTTGCCGACGCATCCGCGCTGATCCGCGTCGACATGTCAGAGTACATGGAAAAATTCTCGGTGTCGCGCCTGATCGGCGCCCCGCCGGGATACGTCGGTTACGAAGACTCGGGCACGCTGACCAAGGCAGTGCGTCGCAAGCCCTACTCGGTCGTCCTCCTCGATGAGATCGAGAAGGCGCACCCCGACGTCTTCAACATTCTGCTCCAGGTGCTGGACGAGGGCCATCTGACCGACAACTACGGTCGGATGATCGACTTCAAGAACACCGTCGTCATCATGACGTCGAACGTCGGCGCCCGCGACATCATGTCCGGCAAGACGCTCGGCTTCCATGGGGGAGACGCGAAGTCGAACTTCGAGAAGATGCAGGAGCGGATCAAGGATGAGATGAACAAGGTCTTTAATCCCGAGTTCCTCAACCGGCTGGACGACATCATCGTCTTCCATCCGCTGAGCAAGGAGCACATCGCCAAGATCGTCACGATCCTCCTGCGTGAAGTCCAGCGCCGGGTGGGCGATGAGGTCCGGCTCACTCCCGCGGCCGTCGAGTTCCTGGTGGATCACGGCTACGACGAGAACTTCGGCGCACGTCCGCTCAAGCGTTCGATCCAGCGCTACATCGAGGATCCGCTCAGCGAGAAGATCCTGATGGGCGAGTTCGGCCGAGGCGATGAAATCGAGGTCGACGTGTCCGAGGATCGTGAGCGGCTGGTCTTTCGCGCATTGACAGGCACCCAGGCCTAGTGTTTCGGCCGCACCGGCTGGTCGCCGCCGGCGTCCTGCTGCTCGGGACGCCGGCGGTTCTCCACGCGCAGGGCGCTGTGCCCGCCGTCGACAGTATCGTGGTGGCGGGTAACACCCGCCTCACGCCCTCCCAGATCATCGGCAGTTCCGGCCTGGTCGTCCATCAGCCGATCAACTATCGGGACATCCAGCGCGCCATCACCGGGCTCTTCCGGACCGGTCAGTTCGACGACGTCGAAGTGGAGCAGCGGAACCGTGCCGGCAAGCTCCTGCTCGCGATCACGGTCGTAGAACGCCCGATCCTCGAGAAGTGGACGGTGCGCGGTGTATCCCGGCTGTCGGAAGGAGAGGTCAAAGGCCGCGTTCGGCTGAGCGAGACGCGTCCCCTGGACCGCTCCGCCGTGGAACAGTCGCGCGCGGCGATCGACTCGCTCTACAAGCACCAGGGCTATTACGCCTCGGAAGTAAAGGTCATCCAGCTTCCGCAGGGGCCCGGCCGCCTCCGTCTCGTGTTCGACGTGGACGAGGGCCGTCGTGTCGCGATCAGTCAGGTGGAAGTCGAGGGCAACACCCGGTTCTCGGACAAGGCCATCGTCAAGCATATGGCGACCCGGCCCGAGGGGTTCTGGTGGTTCCAGAACGGCGAGTACGACGAGCGCAAGCTCGATCAGGACGTGCGCGAGCGGTTGCCGCAGTGGTATGCCGACCGCGGTATGGTGGACTTTCAGGTTACCGGCGACACTCTGATCGCGGACTCCACCGGTGGCAAGGCCGTGCTCCGGCTCAAGGTCGAGGAAGGCCGGATCTACCGGGTCGGCACCTTCGACATCGAAGGCAACCGCCGGTTCTCGACCGAAGAGCTTCAGGCGTTCTATCCGTTCGGCCCGATGGCGCCGGGCGGTACGCCGACGCGCCGGAGTCTTCCGTTCAGCCGAGCCGACTGGGAAGCCGCCACGGAGAAGGTGCAGAACCAGTACGCCAACAACGGCTACATCTACGCGCAGATTCAGCCGGAAGAATCCCGGCGATCGGCCCGGGACGGAACCCCGATCGTCGATCTCCGCTGGACGATTCGCGAAGGCGCGCCCGCCACCATCAACAAGGTCGAGATCGTCGGCAACGACGTGACGCACGAGCGGGTGATCCGGGACGCGATCGTCATGCTCCCGGGCGACCTGTTCAGCCGCGAGCGTCTCATCCGCTCCTATCAGAACGTCGCCAACCTGGGCTACTTCCAGCAGCCGCTGCCGGCGCCGGACGTGCGGCCGGCCGCCAACGGGGTGGACGTGGACGTGGTGTTCCGGGTCGAGGAAAAGCGGACCGGCAA
>JACDDX010000160.1 GCA_013816685.1 Gemmatimonadales bacterium | reverse complement strand
GACCAGCGCGGCGCGGACCCGCTTGCCTGGTGTTCGGAGCGCATAGGCAACCGCGGCCCCCTGGTCGCCACCGATCATCGCTTCGAGGCGGTCGGCCCAGACGGCGAGGATCGCGTCGACCTGCGTCCGCGCCTCGACGAGCAGGGCGGGCGCCGGAGACGGGATCGAGGCCTCAGTCGTCATCGAGCTCGGTGAGCCGGAGCTCGCCGCCCGCGTCCTCCAGCACGGCCTGCACCTTGAGTTCTGCCGCGGCGAGCCGCTCGCGCGCGGCACGGAGCCGGGTGACGCCTTCCTCGAAGAGCGCCAGCGCCGCGTCGAGATCGACGTCGTCGGCTTCGAGCCGCCGCACGATATCCTCCAGTCGTGCCAGTTCGTCCGCGATGCTCGGCAGGCTCACTCGACGCGTGCCTTCACCTGCCCGTCCGAGACCCGGAGATCGAAACGAAGGCCGGCTGTGAATTCAGCGGCCCGCTTGAGCACCCGGCCGGGTTCAGCGGTCGGCATCGCGTAGCCGCGGCCGAGCACCCGCAGCGGGCTCAGGGCGTCCAGTTGGGCGGTGAGTCGGTCGAGGCGATGCCGTGGCCCGGTAATCGTCCCGCCGATCGCGCAGTGCAGCCGGTCGGCGGTGCGCTCCAGCCGCTCGGCGGCGACGCGCGTGCGGCCGCTCAACCCGTGCGCGAGCCGGCGTCCCACCCCGTCGATACGGTGGAGGATCGCCTCGATGTCGGCGACGGCGGCCTCGGCCGCGGCCGATGGAGTCGCGGCGCGGAGGTCAGCGATCAGATCGGTGAGCGAGACATCGGTCTCGTGGCCGACGGCGGAAATGGTGGGGACCCGCAGGGCGGCGAGCGCGCGGCAGACCGATTCGTCGTTGAAGGCCGCCAGATCCTCTCTGGCGCCGCCGCCGCGCCCGATGATGCACAGCTCCACACCGGCGAGCCGGTTTACGACCCGGAGCGCGCGGACCAGATCGGCGGCCGCGCCGTCCCCCTGCACCCGCGCGTCGACCACGAGCAGCGTGGCACAGGGCCAGCGGCGTCCCACGACGGTGATGATGTCGCGGAGCGCCGCGCCCGCGGTGCTGGTGACGACGGCGATGGTGCACACCAGATCGGGGATCGCGCGCTTTCGCGTCAACTCGAACAGCCCGTCCTGCTGCAGCAGCGCGCGCACCCGCTCGAGCTCCCGCTGCGCGGCGCCGATGGCGGCGGTCGGCAGGAAGCGGGAGACGATGAGCTGGAACTCGCCCTTGCTCTCGTAGATGCCGGGCTTGGCGAGCACGAACACCTCGGTGCCGTCGGCGGGCGGCTTCCCGGCGCGCATCGCGGTCTGCTTCCACATGCAGCAGCGCACCTGGCACATCCCGTCCCGCAGGGTGAAATACCAGTGCCCGCTGGGCCACGCCCTGCACTGGGTCACCTCGCCCCGCACCCACACCGGCGGAAATTCACCCTCGACCAGGCGTTTGACCGCGCCGGTGAGGTCGCCGACCGTCCAGACGTCGTCAGTCGGCCCGGGCGTGGTGAGGGGCAGCGTCAGCGTCATGCCGCGCTCAGCCGCCGGCCTGTTCAAAGGCCTGCAGCGTGTTCTGGAGCAGCATGGCAATCGTCATGCGGCCGACGCCGCCCGGCACCGGCGTGATCGCCGAGGCAACTTCGGCCACCGGCTTGTAGGCGACGTCGCCGACGATGCGGTAGCCTTTCGCCTGGCTCGCATCGTCCACCCGGTTGATGCCCACGTCGATCACCACGGCGCCAGGGCGCACCATGTCGGCGGTGACGAACTCGGGCTTCCCGATGGCGACGACGAGGATGTCGGCGCTCCGGCAGATGGCCGGTAGATCCTTCGACTTCGAGTGGCAGACGGTGACGGTGGCGTCGCCGCCCTTGCCGGGCTGGATCAGGAGGCTCGCCATCGGCTTGCCGACGATGTTCGAACGCCCGACGATCACGGCATTCGCGCCCCGCGTCTCGATGTTCGAGCGGACCAGCATCTGCTGCACCCCGAACGGCGTCGCCGGCTTCAGCGCGGTCGGGTCCCCGATGGAGAGCTTGCCGACGTTGACAGGATGGAAGCCGTCCGCGTCCTTCGCCGGATTGATCGCGTTGAGCACCCGCTCGCTGTTGATGTGGCCGGGAAGCGGCAGCTGCACCAGGAAGCCGTGGATCTTCGGATCGTTGTTGAGCCGCTCGACGACTTTCAGCAGATCGGCCTCGGTCGCATTGTCGGGCAGGCGCACCGTCTCCGAGTGCATGCCCGCCTCGTCGCACGCCTTGCCCTTCGCCTTGACGTACACCTGGCTCGCCGGATTTTCGCCCACGATCACCACGGCCAGGCCGGGACGCCGACCCTTCGCCTCGTAGCCCTTGGCCCTCACGGCCACCTCGGCCCGGATCGCGTTGGCGATCGGCACCCCGTCCAGCACGCGGGCGGTCATCGGGCGAAGTCCGTCGCCCGGGTCTCACGGATGACGACGACCTTGATCTGCCCCGGATACTGCAGCTCGTTCTCGATCTTGCGGGCGATCGCTTCGGAGAGTGCGGCGGCGGCATTGTCGTCGATCCGCTCGGGCGTCACCACCACGCGCACCTCGCGGCCGGCCTGTATCACGTTGCTCTTCTCCACGCCGGGGAAGCCGTTGGCGATCTCCTCCAGCCGGGTAAGGCGCTTCACGTAGCTCTCGAATGCCTCGCGCCGTGCGCCGGGCCGGGCGCCGCTGATCGCGTCCGCCGCCTGCACCAGCACCGATTCCGCCGATTCGTGCGGCACGTCGTCGTGATGCGCCTGGATGCAGTTGATCACGGCCGCGCTCTCTCCATAGCGCCGCGAGACTTCTACACCGAGTTCCACGTGGGTCCCCTCGTTGTCGTGGGTAAGAACCTTGCCGACGTCGTGCAGCAGACCGCCGCGCTTGGCGAGCATGACGTCCAGGTGCAGCTCACCCGCCATCATGCCGGCGAGCCACGCCACTTCCTTCGAGTGATCGTAGATGTTCTGGCCGTACGAGGTGCGGTAGCGCATCCGCCCGATCAGCTTGATCAGCTCCGGATGGATGCCATGGATGCCGGTGTCGAACGCGGCCTGCTCACCCAGCTCCACGAGCTGGGTCTCGAGCTCGGTGCGCGCCTTCACGACCAGCTCCTCGATGCGCCCCGGGTGGATGCGGCCGTCGAGAATCAGCGCCTCGAGGGCCCGGCGCGCCACCTCGCGGCGGATCGGATCGAAGCAGGAGACGATCACCGTGTCGGGGGTGTCGTCGATGATCACGTCGACGCCGGTCGCGGTCTCGAAGGCGCGGATGTTCCGGCCTTCGCGGCCGATGATCCGGCCCTTCATCTCGTCGTTGGGCAGCGCCACCGCGGCCACCGTGCTCTCGGCCGTGGTTTCGGCGGCCAGCCGCTGGATGCACATCGCGATGATGCGGCGCGCCTCGCGATCGCCCCCGCGCCGCGCCTGCTCCTTGATGTCGCGCACCAGTGCCGCCGCCTGGCCCCGCGCCTCGTCCTCGACCCGCTGGAGAATCTCCCGCCGGGCGTCCTCTGCTGTGAGCCCGGCGATGCGCTCGAGCCGGACCGACTGCTCCTGCGCCAGCCGGTCGGCCTCGCCCTCGCGCTCCCGGAGCGCGCCCTCCCGCTGGGTGAGCGCTTCGTCCCGGCGGCCCAGGCTGCGGTCCCGCGTGGTCGCCTCCTCGAGCTTCCGCTCGTGCGCGCGCGACCGCTCGTCGGCCCGGCGCTCGGCGCGCTCCCACTCCTCGCGCCGACGCTTCACTTCCTGGTCGAGCTCTTCCCGGAGCTTGAAGGTCTCCATCCTGCCGGCGACGAGCTGCTCGGCGCGGGCCGCCTCCGCCTCGCGCTGTCCATCGGCACGGAGGCGCTTGGCCTCGGCCCGCGCCTCGCCGAGGATACCGGAGGCGGCGCGGCGCTGATTGCGGAGGTAGAGCAGGATGAACAGGAGGGCGACCGTCAGCCCGGAGACGGCTCCCGCGAGCAGCGGCAGGAGGAGAAGCTCAGGCATTCAGATCACCCCGGCGGAGGAGGTCAGGATGCCGCTGGGGCGCGACGTCCGCGCTTGGCGGGCGGGAGCAGCCGCGCGAGCTCGTCGCCGAGGCCGGCCAGGCGGGTGGCGAGATCGCGGTCGCCCCGGCGCGCCTGGAAGAGCTCGTCGGTGATGGCGAGCGCCGCCAGGATCGCCGCCTTGTGGGTCTCGACGCTTGGCACGGTATCCCGCACCCGCTTGAGGGCGGCGTCCACGTAGGCCGCCACCTCGCGCGTGTACTCCTGCGGCAGCTCGGAGCGCACGGTGAATTCCTCACCGCCGATGAGCACCCGCACCGCGCTCTTGCCGGCACTCACGCGGCCGTCCCTCCCGACTGCTGTTCGAGAAACGAGAGGCGCGCTCCGAGTGTGCGCAGCCGCTCTTTGGCCGCGTCGATTCGGGACCGCAGCGCCTGATTTTCACGCTCCAGCTCTCCGACGCGCTGCCGCACTTCCTTGAGCTCGGGACCGGCCACGACGCCGCCGTGGGCGCGCGCCTCGGCCAGCTCGGCCTCGGCCTTGAGCGTTCGCCGCCGCCACGCGGCCAGCTCCTCGCCCACGTGCCGGAGCAGTTGCTCCAGCTCGTCCAGCGCCACCGCGTCGGGCCGGTCGTAGGTGTGCGCCACGCTCACTCTCCTTCGCGGGTCCCGCCCGCCTCCCGCCGCCGTACGCCGAATGCCGTCGCGAGCGCGTCGAGGATGGCAGCTTCGTCGGCGTCCACCTCCGCGTCCCGCAGCGTGCGGTCCGCAGCGCGGAAGGTAAGCCGGAAGGCGACGCTGCGCGTCCCCGGCGGCAGCTCGGGCCCGCGATAATCGCTCTCGATGTCGACCCGCTCGAGCCGCGGGCCGCCGTGCTCGCGCACGTACGCGGCGACGGCCCCGGCCGCTCGACCCTCGGG
>JACDDX010000159.1 GCA_013816685.1 Gemmatimonadales bacterium | reverse complement strand
CGGGTGCAGGAGCACCGCTGGCAGATCCTCCCGGACTCGGGGCGATACCGCGAGATCGGCGGCACCCAGGCCTGGGTGGCGCCCACCGATCCGCTCGACGAGCTCGCCTTTCTCTACTATCTCCGGACGGTGCCGCTCGCGGTCGGTCAGAGCTACAGCATGCCCCGCTATTTCCAGAACGGGTACAACCCGGTGCAGGTGAGCGTCGCCGGTCGGGAGTCCATCGCGCTCGGCGATGGCACGACGCTCCCCTGCCTGGCGCTCCGGGTCACCGCCCACGGCACCACGGTGGGCGTCTGGCTCAGCGATGACAAACGCCGGATCCCGGCGCAACTGGTGCTGCCACTCCCGTTCGGCAACGTCACCCTCGGGCTCGAGCGTCTCCCAAAACTGTAAGCATTAATACCGGCCCAGATAGTTATCGATTTCCCACCGGCTCACCTGCCGGTTGTACTGCAGCACCTCGTTGCGTTTGGCTTCGAGGAATCGCTGGGTAAGGTGCGGACCCAGCGCCGCCTTGATCACCGCATCCTTCTCGAAATATTCCAGGGCCTCGTGCAGGTCGCGTGGCAGCTCGTCGATCCGATATTTCCTCCGATCGCGGTAACTCATCGTAAAGATGTTGCGGTTGACCGGCTCGCGCGCCTGCAGCTTGCGCTCCACGCCGTCGAGCCCGGCAGCGAGCTGCACCGTCAGCGCGAGGTACGGATTGCACGAGGGATCCGGCATCCGCAGCTCGCAGCGGGTGCCGGTACCCCGGCGGTCCGGTATCCGCACCAGCGGCGATCGATTCCGGATGCTCCACGCAACGTTCACCGGCGCCTCGTAGCCCGGCACCAGGCGCTTGTAGCTGTTGATCAACGGGTTGGTGATCGCGCAGAAGCCGCGGGCATGCTGCAGCAGCCCCTCGATGTAGCTGAGCGCCGTCCTGGAGAGCTGGTGCTGGCCTTTCGGGTCGTAGAAGGCGTTCTCGCTCCCCCGGAAGAGCGACTGGTGCGTGTGCATGCCGCTGCCGTTCACTTCCTGGATCGGCTTGGGCATGAACGACGCGAGGTAGCCGTACCGGTTGGCGACGTTGCGGACGATGTACTTGAACGTCGTCAGATTGTCGGCGGTGACCAGCGCGTCGGCGTAGCGCAGGTCGATCTCGTGCTGGCCGATCGCCACCTCGTGGTGGGCGGCCTCGACCTCGAACCCCATGGCCAGGAGCTGCTCGATGATGACCCGGCGGATCTCTTCACCCCGGTCGGCGGGCCCCAGATCGAAATAGGACGCCAGATCGTGGGTGTCGGTGGTCGGGCGGCCATCGGGGCCCTTCTCGAAGAGAAAGAATTCGGCCTCGCAGCCGGCCATCATCGTAAAGCCCAGCTTCTTCGCCCGCTCCAGCAGGCGTTTGAGCGTGGTGCGGGGGCACCCGTCGAATGGCTCCTCGTCCGGCGTGTAGATGTCGCAGAGCAGCCGCGCGATGCGGCCGCCCTCGTCGTCGTACGGCAGCACCCGGAAGGTCCCGAGGTCGGGCTTGAGCAGCATGTCCGATTCCTCGATCCGCACGAATCCCTCGATCGAGCTGCCGTCGAACATCACCTCGCCGTCGAGCGCCTTGGCGAACTGGCTGCGCGGCACCTCGACGTTCTTGTTGACGCCGAGGATGTCGGTGAACTGCAGCCGGATGAAGTCGACGCCGTACCGCTGGGCAAGCGCGAGCAGGTCGTCCTTCCCTGCACCGGAGAGATCAGTGGGGAATCCGTCGAGACCCGGCCGTGACGCCGCGGAAGGCGCGTGCGCGGTGGCCGACCCGGATGTGGTCTCTGCCATGCTGCCCGCCGAAGTGAGGGAAAACGAGGCTGTGTGACCGCCGTTCGAGCGGAAAGAAAGCGCGTTCCGGGAGGCGAGGTAAGGGCGAATGGCATGGTTTACCCGTCGCCCGGATGGGTGTACGCTTCTGGCCGGATGACGACCACGACAGCCACGAATTCCTGCCCCGGGTGCGGCGCGGCCGCCAGCGGCCGGTTCTGCAGCAACTGCGGCGCGAGCCTCGCCGAACGCGCCTGCCCGCACTGCCGGGCCGATCTGTCGCCCCAAGCCCGCTTCTGCCATCGCTGCGGACGTGAAGCCGGCGCCGCGAGTCGCGCCGCCGCCGACCGCAAGGCCTGGCTCTTCGCCGGGATCATGTGCCTGCTGCTGGTCGTCACCATCGTCTACAAGGTGGTGGCCGACCGACCCGC
Source organism: Gemmatimonadales bacterium (assembly GCA_013816685.1). Lineage (GTDB taxonomy): Bacteria > Gemmatimonadota > Gemmatimonadetes > Gemmatimonadales > GWC2-71-9 > JACDDX01. The sequence goes on along the minus strand of JACDDX010000159.1, from coordinate 2,712 downwards.
GCCCACGGCCCCCGACATGGCCAACGCGGGCAGCGCCGGAAATGCGGGTGTCGAACAGGCGGGCTCTTCCGGTCCTGCCGGCCTCTCCGGCGGGCCGCCAGTGCGGGGGCCGGACATCAGCGCCATGGGTCCGCGCGAGCGCTTCGACCGGCTGTTCAATCGCGCCATGCAGGCGTCGGAGCAGACCAAGACCGACAGCGCGGCGTTCTTCTCCCAGATGGGGCTCCAGGCCTATGCGTCCCTCGACTCGATCGGCGTGGACGCCCGCTACCACGCTGCGGTGCTGCGACTGGAGCTGGCCGACTACGTCGGCGCGCTGGCCCTCGCCGACACCATCCTGAGCGAATCGCCCGGGCATCTCTTCGGGTACCTCGTGCGCGGCACCGCCGCCGAGCGGCAGCGCGACACCTCCCGGCTGGCGCAGTCGCGCCGCGACTTCACGGCCCACTACGACCGGGAGATGGCCGCGAAGAGGGTCGAGTATCGGGAGCACAAGCCCGCGCTCGACGCCTTCCACGCCACAGCGCGAGCCCGATGAGCCCGACCATCCGCGTCGCCCACAGCCCCGATTCCGACGACGCCTTCATGTTCTACGCGCTCGCCGAAGGGAAGCTCGACACCGGCGAGCTCCGCTACGTCCACGAGCTCTCCGATATCGAGAGTCTCAATCAGCGCGCCCGCCGCCGCGAGCTGGACGTCACCGCCGTCTCGATCCACGCCTACGCCTACATCTGGCGCGATTACGCGCTCCTGGGCTCGGGCTCGTCGATGGGCGACGGCTACGGCCCGCGCCTGGTGTCGCTCGCGCCCCGACCCGAGGATCCCCGCACGGCACTCCGCGGCCTCCGCATCGCCATCCCCGGCCACCTCACCACCGCCTATCTGGCGCTGCAGCTCTACCAGCCTGATCTCGAGGCGGTCGTGGTGCCGTTCGACAAGATCGAGGACGCGGTGCACGATGGCGACGTGGACGTGGGCCTCCTGATCCACGAGGGCCAGCTCACCTACGCCGATACCGGACTGCACCTCTGGGCCGACCTCGGGGCCTGGTGGCTGGAGGACACCGGTCTCCCGCTCCCGCTCGGTGGCAACGCCGTCCGGCGCGATCTCGGTCCCGAGGTCACGGCACAGATCGCCCGCGATCTGAAGGCGAGCATCGTCTACGGCCTCGAGCACCGCGCCCCGGCGCTGGCCCACGCGAAGCAGTTCAATCGCGGCATCGGCGACGCGCGAACCGACACCTTCGTGGGCATGTACGTCAATGACTGGACGGTGGACTACGGTGTCCGGGGACGCGATGCCGTCCAGCGTCTGCTCGACCGCGGATTCGAAGCCGGCCTGATTCCCGACCGCGTCGAGGTGCATTTCGTCGGCTAGCGGAGGCGCCTCAATGCCCGCCAGTGACCCACCTGTCCGCTTCCTCGTGGTGGACGACGAGGAAGGCATTCGGCATACGCTCCGGAAATTCCTGAGTCGCGAAGGCTACGAGGTCTCCATCGCCGCATCCGGCGCGGAGGCCCTCGACGTACTGCGACGCCAGAAGACCGCCGGCATGCTGCTCGACGTGAACCTGCCCGACATCAGCGGCATCGATCTCGTCCCCCGCGTGCTCGACCTCGAGCCCGACCTGGCGCTGCTGATGCTCACCGGTGTCCACGATGCCGCGAGCGCGGCGCTCTGCATGCAGCGCGGCGCGCTCGATTATCTGGTCAAACCGGTGGACCTCGCGCATCTCGCACGCGCCATGCAGGGCGCGCTGCGCCGGCGCGCCACGCTGCTGGAGACCCACCTCCGCGATCAGCACCTCCATGGCGAAGTGGCCCGGAGCGCGGCGGAACGCCGGATGAAGCAGGCCAACCACGACCGGATCTCCACCGCGACGCTCGATGCGCTGGTCAACGCGCTGGAGGCGAAGGATTTCTGCCTCCGCGGCCATTCGGCGCGCGTCGCCGATCTCGCAGGAGCGGTGGCGGCGGAGCTCTGCCAGTCGGACGACGAGATCGAAGCGGTGCGCACCGGCGCCCGCCTGCACGACATCGGGAAAATCGGCATCCGCGAGGACGTGCTGAACAAGCAGGGGCCATTGACGGATGAAGAGTACGGCCACGTCAAGAGCCACGTGGTGGTCGGATCACAGATCCTGGCGCCGCTCACGCACCTCAAGGAGGTCATCGCATTCGTGCGGAACCACCACGAGCGGTGGGACGGGTTCGGCTACCCCGATCGTCTCGCGGGTGAGGCGATTCCCCTCGGCGCCCGCATCATCGGCACCGTCGAGATCTACGACGCGCTCATCACGACGCGCCCCTACCAGGAAACGATGTCACCCGCCGCCGCGGTGGAGCGGCTCCGCGAACTCATCGGTACCATGCTCGATCCGATGGTGCACGAGGCGCTCGCGCGCGTGATACAGCGCCGAACTGCCGCGGAGCGGTCCGATGCCGGCGAGCCGCCAGCCGGCATCGAGACGTGACGGACGCCAGTCACCGCGGACGGCTGCGCGCGCTGGTGGTGGAGGACGACGCCACCCTCGGCACCCAGGTGACCCAGGTGCTCACCTCGCTCGGGCATCAGGTCGTCGGCCACGTCCTGACCGGTCGCGCCGGACTCGACATCCTCGACGCTCCCGGCGCCGCCGTCGATGTCGTGCTGATCGATCATCACCTTCCCGATGCCGGCGGCGGTCTCGACCTGCTAGACGCGATCCATGCC
>JACDDX010000158.1 GCA_013816685.1 Gemmatimonadales bacterium | reverse complement strand
GTGTGATGGCGTGAGTCCCGAGGTCCATCGCCCCCAGCGTGCTGGCCGCCCCTTTATAAATCGAGAACAGGATCGTACGGCGGCCGGGCAGCAGGATGGGCGTACGGAACGCCTCCCCCGAGGCGCTGTCAGGGCGGGCGAATTCGCGCGGGCGCCCACCCTGCGCCGAGACCGCCATCAGCACGCGCGCGCTCCCGTTGTCGGGTGGCGCGGTATGGTAGCGGAGGGTATCGTCGCTTCCCCAGGTGAACCCGAAACCGGGGCACGAATCACAGAGGGTGACCGGCGCGCCGCCCGCCAGCGGTACCTTGATCAGGCGGGCGCCCACCTGAAACCCGAGCCACCGTCCATCCGGCGAGAAGAACGGCCCCACGCCTCGTCGGCCGCCGGGCGCGGGAACGACCTCGAGACGATCGGCGTAGCGCAGCATCAGGCCGGCCCGAGACGAATAGGCGAAGGCCGAGCCATCACGCGCGTAGGCCATCGGCGTCCCGAGCGCGTCGGTCAATGCCAGGGTATCCGGCAGGACGACGGTATAGCGCAGCACGGTCGGCGGGAATTCGGGCGCCCGCGGGCGCCACACCATCCATCCCACGGCAAGGCCCACAATGCCCGACGCGACGGCCAGGGCCGCCGCCACCAGCGGCCACCGCCGCGAGCGAGCCGGGACGCCCGCGGGCCCCACCGACGAGAGCAGCCGAGTGGCCGAGCCGGACGAGCCGGCGTAGGCCGGATCACCCAGCGCCTCGGCGAATGCCTTGGCACTCTCGAACCGATCCGCCGGCAGCTTCTCCAGCGCGGTGAGCACCGCCGCCTCGACATTGGGCGGGACGCTCTTCCGCTGCAGCCGGAGCGAGCGAGGTGACTCGGTCAGCACGCGCGCCACGATCGCCTGCGCCGTCGCACCTTCGAACGGCGGCTCGGCGGTCAGCATCTCGTACAGCACACAGCCCAGCGCGTAGATGTCGCTCCGGGCGGTGATCTCGCGCTCGCCCATGGCCTGCTCGGGCGACATGTAGTGTGGCGTGCCGAGCGACATCCCGGTCTCGGTCATCCGGGCGCTGCCACCAGCACTGGAGACGGCGAGCGCGATGCCGAAGTCGGCGACCAGCGCGCTGCCGTCGTGCAGCAGGACGTTCTCGGGCTTGATGTCGCGGTGGATCACCCCGTGACGGTGAGCGTAGCCAAGAGCGGCGGCGACCTCGGCCGCGAGACGAACGGCATCGGCGATCGAGAGCTGCTTTTCACGGTTCAGTCGGTCGCGGAGCGATTCGCCCTCGACGAACGGCATCACGTAGTAGGCGGTGCCGTTGACCTCTCCGCTGTCGATCAAGCCGAGGATGTGGGGGTGCTGCAGCGTCGCGATGGTCTTGATCTCACGCAGGAAGCGCTCGGCGCCGATGACGGCGGAGAGCTCGGGCTTGAGCACCTTGATGGCGACCTTGCGCTCGTGCCTGAGGTCGTAGGCCAGGTAGACCGTCGCCATGCCGCCCTGGCCCAGCTCCCGCTCGATGCGATAGCGGTCGGACAGAGCCGCGGCCAGCCGCGTGACCGGACCGGTCATCGCGCGCCGTCCACGGTGAACAGCTGGGAGAGATATGGCCGGGCGACGTATGCGTAGACCCGGGGATCATCCGCCATCGTGGCGAAGGGGATCTGAGTGAATCGACCCTGATTGGTACCGAAAGACAGGAACGCCTCCCGACGGCCGGTCGCGAGCTCGAGGTGCTCCACGGTCTGCGAGGTCACCCGGTAGATGAAGAGCGCCCGCCCATCGGCGCTCCAGCGGATGACGTAATCGTTGGAGGTAAGGCGCGGGATCTTCACCCCGTCGCCTCCGGCCAGCGGGTAACGGCGATAGCCAAGCGCCTGTCCGAACGCCACGATCTCCTTTCCGTCGGGCGAGACGACTCCGGCGCCGGTCCCCAAGGGCGTTGCCGCCTGAGGTCCGCCCCCCGATAGCGACTTGAGGGAGCAACGCGAGGCCTCTCCCACCCGGTTGCCGCAGACGAGAATGGATTTTCCATCCGGAAACCAGTCCAGCGAGCCGATCGATTCATACGGGCCGACGTCGATACGCCGTTCCGCACCTGTACCGGTGGGATACAGGACGACGCGCGGCGGCGTCGAGGGGACGAAGGCCAGCACCCACTTACCGTCCGGCGAGAAGCCAGCAGCCGCTCCCTCGCCCAGTCGTGCAACTTGGCCGCCACCGGTCTTCTGCAGCATGACGGTGTAGTTGGCGCCCCCGTCCATCCCTCCGTTGGTAAAAGCGAGGAGCGAGCCATCGTGGGAGAGCTTCGGACCCAACGAGACGTCAAGCCAGGAGACGTCGAGCTCGCGCTTCGCTCCCGGCCCCCGGAGCATCAACCGGAATGGCGCGTCATCGCGAGTCACGAGCGGTTGTCCGCTGGACGAGATGTCCTGCATGGTGAGGTTGCCCGAGCTCGACACGGCGAGCCGGAGCCGCCCACCGATACTGACCGCGTACACTTCAGACAAGAGGTTGGAATACGCGGAGAACCAGACCTCGTCGCCTCCCGGCCGCCAGGCCACGCCTTCAATGGCCACGAAGTCTCTGGTGACAGCCGTCTGCTTGCCCGTTCGATCCACGATCTTGATCGTGCCTCGGTCATCCCAGCGGAAAGGGTGCTCGGCGAAGGCGACATGCTTCCCATCAGGGGAGACTCGCGGGTCGCTCAGGTACCCCGACGCTTGGTAGAGCACGGTGCCGATGGGGAATTCGAGGCGGTCCCGTCCGTTCACGTCGTGGATGATGGCCAGCTCGGTGCCATCAGGCGACCAGTCGGCCTCCCGCACGCTGTCGAGCACCTCACGCGGGGCGCCTCCGCCGAGGGGGACGCGCGCCAGTGTCCCCTGGAACAGGCGGTGGCGGACGAATTCGGCGCGGACCAGCACGGCGAGCTCGGCCTTCGACGAAATGGAAAGCAAGTGGGTGTCGGTCAGGCCGAGCGGCGTCGGCTCCAGATAGTCGGGGCGGATAACGAACAGCGCCGGTGCCGGGCTCTCCGATGCGGCGCTGAAGACGATGGTCTTCCCGTCCGGCGCGAAACGGGCATTGAAGATTGCCTCCTCGCGAAAGGTCTTCTGGAGAAAGGAGACGGCCGCCGCTCGGTCGCGCCCCTTGACCCAGGCGCCGGCAAGGAAGCCCGCGCCCAGGAGGCCAAGCGCCGCGGCGTACAGGGCGACTCGGCGAGTCCTAGGCTGGGCGGCTCGAGTGCTCGCGGGCGAACCGCTGAGTCGCGGGGCCGCAGAGCTGTCTCCGCGCAAAGCCGAGGCGAACTCTGCCGCGGTCGCGAATCGATCGGCCGGCAGCTTCTCGAGCGCCGTGAGGACCGCGTCTTCCACCGCATCGGCAACCCGCTCCCGCTGCCGCCGGAGCGGTACCGGCTTCTCCGTCATGACCTTGGCGACGATCGCCTGCGCGGTGCTGCCGGTGAAGGGTGGATCGCCCACGAGCATTTCGTACGTCATCGCGCCGAGGGCATAGACGTCGGAGCGGGCGGTGATGGACCGCTCGCCCATCGCCTGCTCGGGACTCATGTAGTGCGGGGTGCCGAGACTCATGCCGGTCTCGGTCATCCGGCTGCCGCCGCCGGCGCTGGAGACGGCGAGGGCGATGCCGAAGTCGGCGACGAGTGCCGAGCCGTCGTGCAGCATGACGTTCTCAGGCTTGATGTCGCGGTGGATCACGCCGTGGCGGTGGGCGTAATCGAGCGCGGCGGCCACCTCCGTCGCTAGCCGGACCGCATCGGCAATCGGGAGCTGCTTCTCGCGGCGCAGCCGATCCCTCAGCGATTCGCCCTCGACGAAGGGCATCACGTAGTAGGCGGTGCCGTTCACCTCGCCGCTGTCGATCAGGCCGAGAATGTGCGGATGCTGCAGCGTGGCGATCGTCTGAATCTCGCGGAGGAAGCGCTCGGCGCCGATGACGGCCGCCAGCTCCGGCCGCAGCACCTTGATGGCCACCTTGCGCCGGTGTTTGAGATCCTCGGCGAGATAGACCGTCGCCATACCGCCCTGACCCAGCTCCCGCTCGATCCGGTAGCGGTCGGCGAGTGCGCGGGCGAGGCGGGACTGGGGGTGGCTCATGGGGTGTGGCCACCAATATCACTCCGCTCCGGGCGGGGAGCCAATCCATCCTTCGACGGGCGACGGTTCGGTCCGGATCGGAACGAAGCGGCCGGCTCACCGCCACCTTACGCCGGGTCCGGGGGGCCTCTAGTATTGATGCGTCCGCAACTCGCATCCCCGTCTCGGCTTCCCCTATGTCAGAGCTCCGCGCGCGTCTCCAGGACGGGTTGGGCGACCGTTACGCGCTCGAGCGCGAGCTCGGGCGGGGCGGCATGGCGACCGTGTTCCTCGCGCGCGACCTCAAGCACGACCGACCGGTCGCGCTCAAAGTGCTCCACCCCGAGCTGGCGGCGAGCCTGGGTGACGCGCGCTTCCTCCGGGAGATCCGCCTCGCCGCGCGGCTCCAGCATCCCCACATCCTCACCGTGCTCGACTCAGGCGAGGTGCCCTCTACTGGCGCGCCCCCGCTCCTCTGGTTCACCATGCCGTTCATCCGGGGCGAGAGCCTGCGCGACCGGCTGACCCGCGAGACCCAGCTCCCGGTCGAGGCCGCGCTCCGGATCGCGCGGGAGGCCGCCGACGCACTCGAGTACGCTCATGGCGAAGGGGTGCTGCACCGCGACATCAAGCCGGAGAACATCCTGCTCGCCGGCTCGCACGCGCTGGTCGCCGACTTCGGCATTGCCCGCGCGCTCGGCGGTCCGGCCGACGACGCCACCGGCGGACGGCTGACCGAGACCGGCCTCACCCTCGGCACCCCGGCCTACATGAGCCCGGAGCAGGCGAGCGGCCAGCGCGAGCTCGACGGTCGCACCGACGTCTACTCCCTCGGCATCGTCCTCTACGAGATGCTGGCCGGCC
>JACDDX010000157.1 GCA_013816685.1 Gemmatimonadales bacterium | reverse complement strand
GGGGACCGGCGGCGGCCGGAGCGGAGCGCCGGCCGGGCCCGGCGGTCCCTGACCGTGCTGCTGCTCGAGACCACGGCGGTGGCGTTCCAGTCGATTCGCGCCAACAAGCTCCGCTCCGCGCTGACCATGCTCGGCATCGTGATCGGGGTTGGCGCGGTGATCACGATGGTGGCGCTCGGCACCGGCGCGCAGAAGGCGGTCGAGGATCGCATCGCCGCACTGGGCGCGAATCTGCTGAGCGTCTTTCCCGGCCAGTCGTTTCAGGGCGGCATCGCGTCCGCCAATCGCGTCAGCCTGACCACCAACGACGCCGCGGCGCTCCAGCGTGAGGCCCGTCTCCTGTCGGCCGTGGTGCCGGAGATGCAGCAGTCGGTGCAGGTCAAGTTCGGCAACCAGAACCGCAATCTGAACGTGGTGGGCACGACGGCGAACTATGCCGCCGTCCACAACTACACGGTCCCGGATGGCGGGATGTTTTCCAGCGGAGATGCCGAGGCCCGCCGGCGTTACGCAGTGCTTGGCGCAGCCGTGCCGGCGATGCTGAACGCCAATCCGTCCGCCATCATCCACCAGACTCTTCTGATCCGCGGCGTCCCATTCGAGGTCGTCGGGGTCCTGAGCGAGAAAGGCGCAGCCGGGTTCCAGAACCCAGACGAGCAGATACTGATTCCGCTCGAGACCGCCAAGTACCGCCTGTTCGGTACCGATCGGCTGCGCTCGATCGCGGTCCAGGTGGAGGACGGCATCCCGCTGGAGCAGGGCATGGTGGATGTCGAGCGGGTCATGCGCCGCGAGCACCGGATCCGGCCCGGCGGAGACAACGATTTCCAGATCCGGAATCAGCGCGACATCCTCTCCACCCAGCAACAGGCCACCCAGGTCTTCACCTCGCTGCTGGCGGGCATCGCGGCGGTCAGTCTTGTCGTCGGCGGCATCGGCATTATGAACATCATGTTGGTGTCCGTCACCGAGCGGACCCGCGAGATCGGCGTGCGGAAGGCGGTCGGAGCCAGCCGGCTCAACATCCTGCTGCAGTTCCTGGTCGAAGCGCTGGTGCTTTGCCTGCTGGGCGGGATGATCGGAATTCTGCTTGGGACGGGCACCGCGGTGGCGCTTGCCCGGGTGATGAAGTGGAACACGCTGGTGTCGCCGATGTCGGTGGCGATCGCGTTCGGATTCAGCGCGGCGATCGGCCTCTTCTTCGGCATCTGGCCCGCGCGCCGCGCCGCCAGCCTCGACCCCGTCGTGGCGCTGCGATACGAGTAATCCGTCCCCTGCTCAGCGGCTGCCGAACTCGGGCGCGCCGCACCAGTTGAGAAATCCCACCAGCTCCTCCGCCTCCCGCGCCGTGGTCAGCAGGATCTCGGTACTCCCGCGCACCGCCAGCGGAATGAACCTGAGCCCGTTGCGGCCGGGCCGCGCCAGCGGGCGTTGAGCGACCTGCCAGGGGCCGTCCTGGAACTCCTCGGGCGAGGCACCCGCGCTGAGCCCGTCACGGATCAGGGCCCACAGGAGGGTCCAGTCCCGGCGCTGCCGGCCCCGGGCATTGCGCTGGTGCGCCACGAGGAACACCAGCTCCACCATCGCGCGCCGGCAGAGCTCGACGCGAGGGCCCTCGCTCACCGTAGCGGCACCACATTGAGCGACGCCGCGCGATGGTTATCTTCGAGCAGTCGTCGCTCCTCCACTCGATTTGACGCCTCCCACACGCGCGCCCGAGGGCGCCCGAGGTGAAAGTGCCCGACACCATTCGCGAGGCCCGGCTGCGGCTCGAGTTCGCCAAGCTCTACCCCGGGCTCCAGGCGGACCTGTGGCAGCCCGCGTCGCAGATCGGCCGGCAGCTGCTGCTCTATCACCTGGTCACGCCGACGCAGCCGCTCGGCGAGCGTGTCATGGACGAGGCGCACTTCGAGTTCCGGGGTGGAGGGCGGCGCGAGCCCGCGACGGTCGGGGCCCGCACCCGGGCGAACGACGAGGGCTGAGGGCTCAGCCCGCCACGCGGCGCCGAAGGCGGCCGGGAGCCACCATCGCAGGGACGCTCTGCGACTTGAGATAGGCGTTCGGATCGTGGTTGAGCGCCCCCTCGGGGAGGTACGCGTACAGCGGGCCCAGCTCGTTCCGCACCCGATCGGAATAGAAACGCGGCAGACGCTGGGTCTCGCACTCGAAATACGGCCGCATCTCCGGGTCGGTGTCCAGCCGCTGCCGGAGTTCCTTGTGGTAGCGGATCCGCCCGAATCCTTCTGACGACATTGCCCGCACCACGTTCATCCACTTGGGGATCATGGTGGGCGTGGCCGGAATCCGCCGCCCGATGGCACGCCAGCTGAAGGCGTAGCTCGTCACATCCACCAGATGATCGTAGAACTCGTCCCACTTGTAGTGGAGCGGGCGGACGTTCATCGCGTGATTGTTGTTAAGGAAGTGGAACGGGAACGGCAGGACCCGCCCGGCACGCTGGTAGTCCAGGTTCATCGGCGCCGCCCGACCGAAGGCGGACAGGAGCGAGAACGCCGGGAACGCACCGGGTGACTTGTCGAGAAACAGCTTGGTCAGCTCGAACGGCTCGTCGCCCTGATCGCCGTCGAGTCCGAGGACGAAGTTCGTCTGGATGTAGGGGATGTAGCGCAGGATCAGGTTCACGTGCTCCGAGACCTGCTCCACCTTGTCGAGCCCGGTGCGCCGGGTCTTCGACTTGTTCCCCATGTCGTACCAGGACTCGATGCCCGGCAGGATCGCCTGGAAGCCGTTTTCCCGGAGTCGCTTGAGATGGGGCTCGGAGAGCAGCGACAGGCTGCTCTCCGCGATGTGCCGCATCTCACCGCGAGGGACGGCGCCTTCGATGGCTTCCATGTACTCGTCGAATCGCACGCCGAAGTTCGGGTCGTGCCAGCCGACGATCGGCCGCTTCATCTTGGTCCGCAGGAAGGCCAGGTCGTCCCGGAGCTGCTGGAATCCGAGCGGCTGGTATTCCACCGTCGAATCGATGCAGAAGCTGCAGGTGTACGGGCAGCCGAGGCTGCCGAGCATCGGCACGATCTTGATGGTCGGCGCCTTCTTGAGCGTCGACTCGACGAAGTGCCACCGCTCGGCCAGGGTCGGCAACTCGGCCGGCTGGCGGGCCGCGGCCAGCTCCCGCCCGACCGGCCGGTGCTGCTCGCACTCGTCCAGCACTTCCTTTACGATCGCCCGGTCGGTGAAGCCGAGCACGTAATCGAAATAGAGCGACGAATCTTCGGGATAGCAGCGGGCGTGCGGGCCGCCGATGGCGGTCACGGCCCCGCGGGCGCGGTAGAACTGACTCAGCGCGTAGGCGAGCTGCGCGGACTGCGTGAACGCGCCGATGAAGATGAGATCGAGCTGGGCGGGAAACGATTCGACGAGATCTTCGAGTCCGGTGTAACAGACGAGATGGACGTCGTGCCCTTCCTGCTCGCACCAGACTCCCAGTACCTGGGGCATGATGCTCGCCAGGTTGGCGTTCATCACCCGCCCGTACACACTCGGGTTGGGACTCTTGGTGACGAGATCAAGAATGCCGATTTTCAGTCGGCGCATGCGCCGCTCCTCCGTATCGAGAACATCGTCCGAGAGGGCAACCGTCATTGGAGCACGGTTGCCGACTTGGACGATCAGGCACAGGCGCCAACCCGACAAGATGCCAACTGCGGGGCAGGCAAGATGCCCGTGCCGCACCGGAATGGCAAGCCGGAATCGTGAGTCAGCCGTCGCGATCGTGTCCCGGCTCCGGTGTCAGCACGCGGAGCGCGCCCGGACGGACGCGGTATTCCAGCGGGCCTTCGAGGACGAACACCTCGCCGTCGAGCGCGACCTGCAGATGATGCCGACGGGTCTCGATGCTCGCGGACGGAACCCGGAAGAGGTCGAGCTCGTCCGCCTTGTCGGCCCCCCGCCAGAACACGCTCAGGCCCAGCCGCAGGAGTCCGCGCCGGCTCTCGGCGCGCATCACATAGAGGGCGAGACGCCCCTCCGTCAGCGAGTCACGGGTACCGGCCTGCAGGCCGATCATCCGGTATTCGTTGTTGCCGACGAACACGAAGGGCGTGCGCCGAACCACCGTCTCCTCCGGCGTCTCGATGCGGACGCCAAGAAAAGGCCGGCGGCGCAGCACAGCCAGTGCGGCCCACGCCGCGGCGATCCACTTGCCCCTGCCTTTCTCCTGATACTGCTCCCGCAGGCGTACGATGCTGGGATAGACGCCCAGGCTGGAGTTGTTGAGGAAAATCCGGCCGTTGACCTCGCCCACGTCGACCGCCGTGATGCGGCCCGCGAGCACGACGCGAGCGGCGGGCTCGAGGTCGGCCGGGATGCCGAGATCCTTGGCGAAGTGATTGAGGGTGCCGAGCGGCAGCACGCCCAGGGGGACATCGGCGCCCACGGCCACGCTCGCGGCCGCGTTGATGGTGCCGTCGCCACCGCCGGCCACGAGCGCATCACAGCGCTCGTCGACGGCCTGGCGGCAGGCCCGCTCGATTTCCTCCCCGCTGTGTGCCAGCGTGATCCGAACCTCCCGTCCAGCCTCGCGGAAGATCGTTTCCAAGACCGTGGACGCATCTTCCGCCCCGCCCGATCCCGACCCCGCATTGAGCACCACCGCGATCACTCCCATGCCACCTCCGCACGCTGGCGTCGACGCCGTTCGCGGCGCCGTTCGCTGAGCCGGTCCCCGAATCGAACGGCGGCGACCCAGAGCAGGCCAATGGTCCATCCACCCACGATGTCGCTCGGGTAATGCACGCCGAGGTAGACGCGCGAGACTCCGATGATGCCGATAAAAAACAATGCGGCGAGCCAGGTGACGATCCGTGCCCAGCGGTGCACGAGGCGGTGCGAGAGAAGCACCGCCAGCCCGCCGAAGAAGCAGGCCGCGAACAGGGCGTGCCCGCTCGGAAAGCTGTAGGAGGCTGGCAGCGGGTAATCGAACCAGGGGGCCGGTCGCGCGCGGGCGTACAGGAGCTTGAG
>JACDDX010000156.1 GCA_013816685.1 Gemmatimonadales bacterium | reverse complement strand
CGCCGGTGCCGCGGGCACGCCGCCCTCGCGAGCCGCTGCTGGCGCAGCTCGCATCGTACTTCGCGGCGTCTGCCAGGGCTGCCAGCTTGGTGTCGAGGTCCATACCTGAACATACACCGAAAGTCAGAATCCGTTCACGAGCACGCCGGAACCGCCCCTGCTGGCGCCGCCACACTCCCGAAGCGGCACCGACCCGCCGCGCCAAACGGAGGGAGGACCGCTCCTAACGGCCGCCGCGGACCTGACGTGCGAGCCGGCGGTGTCGCGGCCTGGGCAGCACCAGGGCGAGCAGCAGCCCAAGGCCGACCGCGATCACCTGCTCGGGGTAGGCAACGGCGAAGGCGACCACCCGGTCACTGGCGCTCTCGACCCGAGCGACGACGTTCTCCCGCGCCCGCTCCTTGATCCTGGAAGGATCCAAGCGGTCGGTCAGCTCTTCCAGGTTGCCCGCCATCCGGCCGCGGGTGCGCTCGATCTCCTGTTCGATCTCCCGAACGTTTTCGTCGCTCATGAGGCGCTGCTCCTTGGCCCATCGGATCTCGTCGTTGGCGATCTGGAGGTGACCGGACCGGAAGGAAGAACGACGATGGTCACGCATGTTCGGCTGCGCTGCGGCCTCACGCCGTGACTCTCCTCACACCCTACCGGCGCACTGGCACGAAAAAGCCCGGATCACTGGGGTGATTCCGGGCCGGTACTTTCGGGGTCGGAGCGTCGGGGCCGGCGCTCTGGTGCTTCGGACGCGGCCTGTGCCGCGAGCCAGATTTCGGGATGCTGGTCGAACCACTCGCGCTCATCCTCGGGCGCATCGTTCCAGCCGTTGTAGTCGCACGTCATCGGTTTCACCACCCTGAGAAGAATTGCGTCGACGAGTACGGCGTAAGCACGGTCCGTACCGCGTCGAGGCAAGGGGAGCGGTGAGAGCCTAAAACGATGACACGAAAAGATTAAAGGCCTGCGCCGGGACTCGGATGTTCCACTTTGTCGAGCAGGTCCGCGACCTCCTCCAGAGTCATCCCGGCCTCCTGGAGTACCTGTTCGGCGGTGTGGGGTCGGCCGAAGTCGGTCTCCCTGGCCTGAAAGATCAGTTCATGGGCCAGGCGGGCATCGAGTGACTGTTCCTGGAGGGACACCCATCCGCTCTCCTGAACGAAGTGGTGAACCGCCTGCTCGAGAGATTCGAAGAAGCTCTTCTGCCACAGCCGGTCGCGCGGGTGCCAAAATCGGGCGGCGAGCACCGCCCCCGGGGGCGCATCTTCGTCCTGAGCGATTTCGCTGGTGGTGACGACGACGAGATGCCGCTGCCCTGCCGGGCCGCCGGGCAGGGCCGCCAATGCGAGCGTCTCGTGAAGCGGCACCGCCGGCGCGGGCTCCTGGGAAAAGTCAGGTCTCAGGCCGGTCACGGCACGCTCCCGGGCAGGGGTGGTCGGGTGGGTCGTCACAGTCGGGCGTCACCTGACGACCAGAGAAGCACGCGAGCTGGCGTGTACAGGGTGCAGCGTGCTTCGCCGAGCCCCTGGTGTCAACCGCGGGCGCGCATGGTGGCGGTTGCGGGCGGGCGGGCCGGATCGTACGTTTGTAAGATTGCACTTCCATAACCCGCCTCCCGGACAATTCCGAATGCGCCCGCCTCTCACGTCTCGCCTCGCCGAGCACTTCGAGTTGCTGCTCACGGTGTCGGGAGTGCTCGTCGCAGTGCTGCTGACCCTGATCGAGCTGGACGCCGCCCGGGAACGCCTGAGCTTCATTTTCCTGCTCTGGCTCCAAGGCTTCATTCTCTGGGCGGTCCGGCGGCACTCATGCCTGAGTCGCCGGGCCTTGCTGGACCGGATAAGGGGCATGCTGCAGGACCGGGTCAACAATCAGCTCACCGTCATGTTGAGCGTCGCTGACACGCGCGAGGGAATGCTGGGCCCTTCGGAACGGCTGGCCGTCGAGCAGGCGCTCGTAGCCGCCCGCACGGTGTCCACCGAGTTATCCCAGCTCTCGATGGAATCGCTTCGCATCTGGGAGTCGCGCTACGGCCACGTGATCCAGCGGGCGCGCCTGTACGAGCAATCCCCGGGCTGACCAGCAGGCGCTGCACGGCACTCCTCAGCGCTGGTCCACCTCTTGCCTGACCGACCCGCGCCGGTGGCCGGGTCCTTCGCTCTCTCGCCTCCGACAATCGTCCGGTCTCACCAATCCGTCTGGATGTCGCCGCCCGCAGTCGCCGCGGCTGGAGAGGAGCCCCATGCCACCACTTTATTCCGGCGTTGTCCGCCTGCCGCAGCAGCCGACTACCATCCTGGTCGTGGAGGATGAACAAACGCCCCGCCGGGAAGTCTGCCGGAAGCTGCGCGCGCTGGGCTATGGAGTGCGTGAAGCCAGTGATGGCGCAGATGCACTCCGGGTTCTGCAGCAGCATCCCCGCGAAATCGATCTGCTGCTGGTCGACGCCGTGATGCCGGTCTTCAATGGGGTCCGCCTCGCGGAGCACGTGCTGGCCTCGCCCCGTGGTCCGGCGCTGCTCCTGGTGTCAGACTATCCCAGGAGCGACGTGGCGCGCATGCTCGGTCCGCTGCCCGACGTGCCGTTCCTCCGCCGGCCCTTCACCACCGAGAGCCTGTTCCGGGCGGTGCGCGAGGCGCTGGCACCTCGGCAATTGCCGGCGAACGCCTACCACACCGCGGTGCGTTCCTCCCTGCTGACAGGCACCTGATCACGCACGCTTCCACATTCGAGGGTCGGCGGCGAGCGGGTCCTCGCTGCCGCGTTTTCCGACAAGCACTGCAGTTTGGCGCATCGACTCTCCCACCCGCTCGTCCCCTGCTTTCGCAGTCACTCCAGGCCTGGTGCAGTCGAGCCGTCCGGCGGGCACGGACAGAATATGGGCTGGTCAGGCGGTGCCGCGGGAGCCATATTGGCGCCGCGAGGCTTGAAGCCGGCCGCCTCGGAGCACATTATGGTGGCGGAGTTCCCGCGTTGCAGACTCCGGAGGAACAATGCACTCGATCGCCCGCCAGGCCCGCCTGCGGCTCCAGTTCGCGCACCTCTACCCGCCGTTGACGGCCGGGCTGTGGGAGCCGGCGGCCGAGCTGGGCGCGCGGATGCTGCTCTGGCAGGTCCAGCAGCAGGGGACCGAGGCCCTGGGCACCCGCATTCTTGACCAGCGACATTTCGATTTTCAGGGCGGCTGGAGTCGGGGGGATGAAACCGACATGCGGACCCGGGCGGACGACCCGGCGTTCAACGGGCCGATCTGACCGCCGGTCCTGTCCATCGGCACTGCTCGATCAGTACTGCTCGATCAACACCTTGGCGAGACGCTCCAGCCCGCGCTGCCACACCGGGCGGCGACGCCACTGTTCCAGCGACACCTCCCGGCACTGCCCCAGGTCGTGTGTGATCCCGGCTTCGATCGCCGCCGCGAAGTGCGGGTCGGCGATGCCCAGGATGTTCTCCTCGTTGAGCTCCATGCTCCGCTCATCCATGTTGGCCGAGCCGACCACCGACCAGCGGCCGTCGACGACGATCGTCTTGGCGTGCATCATGGCGGGCAGGTACTCGAAGATCCGGATGCCGGCGGACAGCAGCTCCTCGTAATAACTGCGGCCAGCCAGTTGAACCGGCACCGCATCGGTATGGTTGCCGGGTACGAGGACGCGAACATCGACCCCGGCCCGGGCCCGGGCGACCGCCGCGCTGCGGAGCTGGGCGTCGGGGATGAAGTAGGAGCTGCAGATCCACAGCCGCTCGCGCGCGTTGACGAAGCTGAGCCAGAGCAGGAGCCGGATCGGCTGAAGCGCATCCGACGGCGAGCTGACCACAGCCAGCCCGCAGGGCCCCTCGGCTGGTCGCATCGACGGGTAGTATTTCTCACCCGCGATGATCTCGCCGGTGCAGTAGAGCCAGTTGCTGGCAAAGGCGGACTGAATGCCGGTGACGAGCGGCCCGGTGACCCGCGTCATGCTGTCACGCCATTCGTGCGCGTTACGTACGTTGCCGGCCCACTTCTTCGAGACGGCGGCTCCGCCGACGAATCCCACCCGACCGTCAATAACGATCGCACGGCGGTGGGTACGGCGATAGAACCGCACCAGGTTCCGCAGGCCGATTGGGCGGAAGCGCTGGATCCTGACTCCCGCGGCGCGCAGGTTCTCCCGGTCGCGATGCTTCAGCTTCAGCGAGCCGAACCCGTCCACCAGCACCCGAACTTCAATTCCCGCCTGCGCCCGCTCCTTGAAGGCCTCCAGGAACTGTCGGCCGATCTCGTCAGGCTCGAAGATGTAGACCTCGAAATGCACCGACTCCCGGGCCCCCTGGATCGCCTCCAGCATGCGCGGATAGAACCCGTCACCATTCTGCAGCAGCTCCACCGAACCGCCGCGCAGGATCGGTACGTTGAGGTAGCCCGCGGCCATCTCGACGAACTCGTCGGAACCGACCTGGGCTTTGAATCCCATCGTGTAGGGCGGCGTGGGCCAGTCAGGGAGGAATAGCGCCCCGACGACGCCCATCAGCGCGAAGCCGCCGATGATCAGCAGCATCCATCCCCACACCGGGAGCACCAGGCCGGTGAGCTCGTTCATCGAAACTCCAGGCACGCCAACAGCGGATGATGGTCGGACCCGAAGACGGTGCGACCGTGGTCGCGGGGCTCTTCGTCAAGCCGGTGGATTCGCGCGTCGCGGACAACACCGTGGCGGTCGCGCAGCAGCACATAATCCAGAACGAGCGGTGGAATCGCGTGAAAGGTGTGACGCCAGGCGGGGAGGGTCGCCGGCACCCCGAAGCGGAAGCCCGCCGCGTCGAGCACCCGCCAGGCACGCTCGGCGCGTCCCCCGGCGAGGTTGAGGTCGGCACCCAGCAGTACGAGATCGTGCTCCAGCGCGGGTAGCAGGTGATGTGCCTGGAGTGCCCGGCCAGCCGCACCGAGCCACTGCCGCCCCGGAGGACCGCGCGGATCGAGGTGCGCGCTCACGACCCGCAGCTCGTAGCCTGCGACGCGCACAGCGGCGG
>JACDDX010000155.1 GCA_013816685.1 Gemmatimonadales bacterium | reverse complement strand
GGCGCGGACGGTCACGCCCACCGGACTCGCCTGGCTCGGCGCTGGCGGACTGGCCTACACGATGGGTGCGATCGTGTTCGCCGGCGGGCGGCCGGATCCGGTCCCCGGCCGGTTCGGAACCCACGAGATCTGGCACCTCTTTGTGCTGCTCGGGAGCGGCTGCCACTTCGCGTTCATGGCCTTCTACGTCGCGGCGCTCTAACGGACTCCGGGTGCCGCGACGCCCTCGCGCTTCTGGGACACAAAAAAGCCCGCGGTTGCGGGCTGACTGGGGCGGCTGGGGTCGAACCAGCAACCTCCCGGTTAACAGCCGGGCGCTCTGCCGATTGAGCTACACCCCAAGGGTCGCGAACGGATGAACAACGCGGCGTGACGCATGAAAATACATGCTCAACGCACAATAGCGAGTGCGATTCCCGCGTGCGGCCGCTCCGGGTCAAGTGTGCGACGGCCAGGACTCTTGACCCGTACCAGAGTGGCGGCTAGTTAGAGGGCAGCCGCGCAGCGGACAGCGCACGATATCCTGGTGAGACCACAGCAGGACCTCAGAGCGGAAGGAGCCCTGTACCGATGAAGCGATCTGTCATCCTGAACGTGAACCGCATCGCCCGCACGGTGGAGGTGGAGCCGCGGTCGTTGCTGGTGCACGTGCTCCGGGACGATCTCAACCTGACTGGCACTCACATCGGCTGCGACACCAGCCAGTGCGGCGCGTGCACGGTGCTCATCGACGGACAGGCGGTCAAGAGCTGCACCCAGCTTGCCGTGCAGGTGGAGGGAATGGACATCACCACCATTGAAGGTCTGGCGCCGAGCGGCGCGCTCCATCCGATGCAGAACGCCTTCTGGGAAAAGCACGGGCTTCAGTGCGGCTTCTGCACCCCGGGCATGATCATGACGGCGGTCGACTTCCTGGGCAGCAACCCCGATCCGACGGACGACGAGATCCGCCACGCCATCGAGGGCAACTACTGCCGCTGCACCGGCTACCAGAACATCGTCCTGGCCATCCGCACCGCCGCGGAGGTCATGCGCGCCCAGAGCGCCGCGGGCCAGCCGACGAGCGAGCCGGCGGGCGAGTCCACCCAGCGGTCCCCCCTGCCGGCCGCGGAGCCGGCCGGCGCCGGCGTCTGAGGAGATCGACACCATGACCACGCTGTTCGGGTCGGGCATCAAGCGGCGTGAGGATCCCCGCCTCATCACCGGCACCGCCACCTACACCGATGACATCAAGCTCCCCGGCCTCACCTACGCCGCCATCCTGCGAAGCCCCTACGCCCACGCCAGGATCACCCGGGTGGACGTCAGCGCGGCGCGCGCGGCTCCGGGGGTGATCGCGGTGTACACCGGCGCCGATATCAAGGACAAGGTGGCGCCGGTGCCCTGCGCCTGGAACGTGCCGAACTGCGATCTCAAGATCCCAGCTCACCCGCTGCTCGCGCACGACAAGGTGCGCTACGTCGGCGACGGCGTCGCGCTGGTCATCGCCGAGACGCGCGCGCAGGCGCGTGACGCCATCGACCTGATGGACGTGGATTACGACGTGCTCGAGGGCAACGTGGACCCCGAGAAGATGACCCGGGCCGGCGCGCCGCAGCTCCACGACGACGTGCCCAACAACCTGGCATTCACCTGGGTCGTGGCCGGGGGCGACGCGAACAAGGCGTTCGACGGGGCCGAAGTGACCGTGAAGGAGCGGATCGTCCAGCAGCGGGTGATCCCGACCGCCATGGAGTGCCGCGCCGCTGTGGCGAGCTACAACAAGGCCATGGGCCAGCTCACGCTCTGGGTCACCAGTCAGAATCCGCACATCCATCGCTTCCTTTGCTCGGTCATGCTCCAGATCCCGGAGCACAAGATCCGGGTCATCTCGCCCGAGGTGGGCGGCGGCTTCGGCAGCAAGATCCCGGCGTATCCCGACGAGGCGCTGGTCAGCTTCGCGGCCATGGATCTGGGCCGCCCGGTGAAGTGGGCCGAAGACCGGAGCGAGAACTTCAAGACGACCATCCACGGGCGCGACCACATCGAGTACGTCGAGCTCTGCGGCACGAAGGACGGGCAGATCACCGGCCTGCGCACCACCGTGTACGCGGGCATGGGCGCCTACGCGAGCACCGCGGGGCCCGGCATCCCGACGATCCTGCACGGGCTGATCTACCCCGGTCCCTATACCATCCCCAACGTGCTCGGCACCATCCGTGGCGTGTACACGGCGGGTGCCCCGATCGACGCCTATCGCGGCGCCGGGCGCCCGGAGGCGTCGTACCTGCTCGAGCGGCTGATGGACGTGTACGCCCGGAAGATCGGCATGGACCCCTTCGAGCTCCGGCGCAAGAATTTCATCGCCAAGGACAAGTTCCCCTACACCACCTGCACCGGCCTGACCTACGACTCGGGCGACTACAACATCGCGATGGACAAGGCGCTGACGATGATTGACGTCCCAGCCTTCCGTCAGGAGCAGGCCGAGGCAAAGAAGCAGGGACGGCGGCTGGGGCTGGGGATGGTGAGTTACATCGAGATCTGCGGGCTCGGTCCCTCGCAGGTGGCAGGCGCGGTCGGCTTCGGCGGCGGCCTCTACGATTCAGCGATCGTGCGGGTCTACCCGACCGGCGTGGTGCGGGTGTACATCGGGGCCAAGCCTCACGGGCAGGGCGAGGAGACGACCTTCGCGCAGATCGTGGCGGACGAGTTCGGCTATCCGGTCGAAAACATCGAGGTCCTGTCCGGCGACACCGACAACACCGCCCAGGGCTGGGGTACCTACGGGAGCCGGAGCACCGCCGTCTGCGGGTCGGCGGTCAAGATCGCGGCGCAGCGAGTGAAGGAGAAGGCGAAGAAGATCGCGGCACACCTGATGGAGGCCAACGAGGCCGACCTCGAGTGGAACGACGGCAAGTACTCGGTCCGCGGCTCGCCCGACCAGGCGAAAACCTTCGCCGAGGTGGCGCTGATGGCCAACCTCGCGTGGAACATGCCGGCCGGGGTCGAGCCGGGACTCGAAGCGACGGCCTTCTTCGATCCCAGCAACTTCGTCTATCCGTTCGGAACCCACATCTGCACCGTCGAGGTAGACGAGGCGACCGGGCTGGTCACGGTGCTGCGCTACATCGCCGTGGACGACTGCGGCCCGCTTATCAACCCGATGATCGTCGAAGGCCAGGTCCACGGCGGCATCGTGCAGGGGCTAGGCGAAGCGCTCTGGGAAATCGCCGTGTACGACGAGTCGGGCCAGCTCCTCACCGGCTCGATGATGGATTACGCGATTCCCAAGGCCAGCCAGATCCCGCACCTGGAGACCGCGCACACGCACACGCCGTCGCCGGTGAATCCGCTCGGCATCAAGGGCGTGGGTGAAGCCGGCACCATCTCGTCGGCCGCGTGCCTGGTCAATGCAGTGGTGGACGCGCTCTCCGACTACGGCATCACTCACATCGACAAGCCGCTCACTCCCTCACGTGTCTGGGCGGCAATCCAGTCGGCCAGGCAGCACGGGAACGGCTCGGCCAACGGGAATGGCGCTGCCATCGGCACCAACGGCGCTGTCAAGGAGAACGGGCGATGATCCCGACCAGCTTCGAGTACGTGCGCGCCGGCAGCATGCGCGAGGCGCTCGCCGCCATCGCCGGCGCGGAAGGCGTCAAGGTCATCGCCGGCGGGCACAGTCTCCTGCCGGTGATGAAGTTCCGGCTGGCGCAGCCGGCCCGGCTGATCGACATCAGCCGGATCGCGGAGCTCAAGGGCATCACGCCTCGCGGCAAGGGCGCGCGGATCGGCGCGGGCGTCACCTATCGCGAGATCCTCGAGTCGGAGATCCTGCAGGAACGCTTTCCGATCCTGCACGAGGTCACCCACACCATCGGCGATCTCCAGGTGCGGAACCGCGGCACCATCGGCGGCAGCCTGGCCCATGCCGACCCGGCGTCCGACATGCCATCGGTCATGCTCGCGCTCGACGCCACGATCAACCTGCGGAGCAAGCGCGGCAAGCGGGCGGTCCGGGCGCGCGAGTTCTTCAAGGGCGCGTTCGTCACCGAGCTGGCCGAGGACGAGCTGATCACCGACATCATCGTGCCGTCGCTGCCGCCGGGGGCGGGCACCTCCTACACCAGCTTCGAGCAGGCGGCGTCGGGCTACGCGATCGTCGGGGCATCGGCGGTCATCGCGCGGAAGCGCGGGACCATCAGCCATGCGGTGCTGGCGCTCAATGGTGTCGGCGAGATGGCCTTTCTGGTGCCGGGCGCGGATTCGCTGGTGGGCGCCAGGGGTGAGGCGGCGGAGCTGGACCGCGTGGCCGGCGGTGCGGCGGACGGCATCGAGATCACCGGCGACATCCACGCCCCGGCCGATTACCGGAGACACCTCACCGCCGTCATCGCCCGCAGGGCGCTCGACACCGCGCTCCAACGGGCGCGATGATCGCGCGTGCCCTGGTCCTTGCCGCGGGGCTGGGGCGCCGCTTCGGCGGCGGCAAGCTGCTCGCGACGTTGCACGGGCGACCGCTGCTGGCGCACACGCTCGATCCCGTCCAGGAGGCGATTCGCGCGGGCCTGCTCGCGGGGGGGGAAGTCGTGATCGCCGAAGGCGACGCTGATGCCGAGCGGCTGGTGCTCGACGCGGGACTGGTCCCGGTACCGAACCCGGCGCCGATGGACGGGCTCGCGGCCTCGGTCCGGCTGGGTTTCGCCGCGATGGCGGTCCTGCCCCCCGCCGAAGCCGGCGCCGCGGTCATCTGTCTCGGCGACCAGCCCGCCATCAGGCCATCGACCATCGCCGCGCTGGTAGTGGCGTGGCGCGAGGGGCGGGGCCGCCTCGTGCGAGCGAGGTATACCGCCCGACCCGACGAGCCGGGCCATCCGACGCTGCTCGACCGCGCGCTCTGGCCGCTGGCAGAGCGGCTGTCGGGCGATACGGGGTTGCAGCCGCTGCTCGCCGACTCACCCGACCTGCTGGTGCTCGATGTCCCCGGCGACAATCCCGACGTCGACACGCCGGACGACCTGCTTACTCTCGAGGATGCCTCCCGATGAAGCTCGAGTTCTCCGGTTCGCC
>JACDDX010000154.1 GCA_013816685.1 Gemmatimonadales bacterium | reverse complement strand
GCGCCCGGTTGCTCCACTGAGACTTACTGTGGTCTCACGTTGCTGGCATCGGAACGCCGCGCTCTCTTCCGTGCTCGCCGAGAAGGATGGCAAGCAGGCTGGTAAGGACGAGAAGCACGACGACGGTCAGCATGAGGAGTGAGGCTACCCGCCCAGCGGGGCGCTGTCAAGGGTAGCTAGATCCATCTGGACGAACTTGGGCGCACGCCTTGACTGATGCACGATTACGAATAACTATACGCGATGTATCTCATGCCGAAGCGGCCCCTGAACCGCTGTGCCGGATCCGCAGCGCTCAATCCGCTTCGCTCGCCCGTTCTTCTCGTTACCTGCGCGGCAGGGGCGACCGGGTGAGCTAGCGTGAACGCGCTCGATGACCCCGGCCCGCTCCTGATCAGGAGCGGGCCTTTTTACTTGCCCTGCCGGTTCGCGACCGCTCCGGCCGCCGGGGTACTACCGATCGAGGAGGCATGATGGCCGCCACTGGGCAGCGTATGCACCCGGCCGCCGGTTCCGCACCAATCCATCCGCGCCATGCGGCCTCGCCGGCGGGCTTGGCAATGGACGCTGCGCGGGAGCACGACGCGTGCGGTGTCGGCTTCGTGGCGGCAGCGTCGGGCCTCCGCTCGCACGAAGTCGTCACCATGGCGCTGGGCGGGGCGGCACGGGTGGCACACCGCGGCGCGGCCTCGACCGATAACTCGGGGGACGGGGCCGGGCTCCTTACCCAGATTCCCCACCGGCTTTTCTATCGGGACGCTTACCGCCTGGGGCTCCACCTCCAGCCTGGCCTGCCGTTCGGCGTCGGTGCGCTCTTCCTGCCGCGGGCGCCCGACGCGCTCGCCGCAGCCGTGGCGCTGGTCGAGCGGGTGCTCGCCGCTGATGGTATCCCCTTTCTCGGCTGGCGCGACGTGCCGGTCAACCCGGCTGCCCTTGGCCCATCTGCGCTCACGAGCTGTCCGGTCATCCGCCAGGTTCTCGTCGGACGCCCGGCCCTCGCACCCGACGATGAGGCCTGGGAGCGCGCGCTCTATCTGGCGCGACGGGAAATGGAGCACCGGGCTGCCGACGCCGGGCTCGACGACTTCTACATCTGCTCGCTCTCCTGCCGCACCGTCATCTACAAGGCGCTGCTGACCGGCACGCAGCTCCCCGCCTTCTACACCGACTTCCGCTACCCGGAGTACGAGAGCGCGATCGCCATCTTCCACCAGCGCTATTCCACCAACACGCTGCCGAGCTGGCCGCTGGCGCAGCCATTCCGGATGGCCGCCCACAACGGTGAGATCAACACCCTCTGGGGCAACCGCAACGGCATGACGATGCGCCAGCCGATGTTCTCCTCTCCCGTCTGGGGCGAGCGGATCGAGCGGCTGCGGGACGTGATCTGGGCCGAGGGCAGCGACTCGGCGAGCTTCGACAACGCGATGGAGCTGCTGGTTCGCTCGGGTCGCGACCCGATTCATACCGCGATGATGATGATTCCGCAGGCTTGGGAGAAGTATCCCGACCTCGATCCCGCGGTGAAGGCGTTTTACGAGTTCCATCAGTGCGTGCTCGAGCCGTGGGATGGTCCCGCTGCCATCGCCTTCAGCGACGGGGTGCTCGCCGGCGCCGTGGTCGATCGCAACGGACTGCGTCCCTGCCGCTACAAGGTGCGCCAGGACGGGCTCGTCGTGGCCGGCTCCGAAGTGGGATTGGTGGACCTCGATCCACGCGAGGTGATCGAGTGCGGCAAGGTCGGGCCGGGCGAGGTGCTCGTGGTGGACACCCGGCGCGGCGAGGTGATCCGGAACCAGGACGCCAAGCGCGAAGTGGCGGGCCGGCGCCCGTACGCGCGCTGGGTCGCGCGCTATATGGCGACGCTGGTGCCCGATCCGGCGCGCACCACCCCACCAGCTACGGGCGAGGCGCTCACCCGACTGCAGCGCGCCTTCGGTTACGGCTTCGAGGATCTCCGCATCGTGATGGAGTCGATGGCCGGCACCGGCACCGATGCCGTCTGGAGCATGGGCGACGACACCCCCATTCCACCGCTCTCCGGCGTGCCGCAGTCGGTGTACTCCTATTTCCGGCAGCGGTTCGCGCAGGTCACCAACCCGCCGATCGACCCGCTCCGCGAATCGATGGTGATGTCGCTCCGCATGCACCTCGGCCGGCGCGGCTCGCCGCTGCTCGAGCGTCCGTCGTATGCGCGCATGCTGCGGCTGGAGCACCCGGTGCTGCTCGCCGAGGAGATGGCCGCGCTCCGCAACGTCCCCGGGTTCTCCACCGTCACCATCGATGCCGTCTGGGATCCCTCCCGCGGGCTCGACGGCCTGCGGCCCGGATTGACTGCCCTTCGCCGCGCCGCGGAGAGCGCGGCCCGGCGGGGCGCCCGCGTGCTGATCATCAGCGATCGCGCGGCGGGGCCGCGCCGCGTCCCCATTCCCATGCTGATGGCGCTCGGCGCCGTCCGGCAGCACCTGGTCCACGCCGGCCTGCGGGCCCGTGTGGGTCTCGTGGCCGAGTGCGGCGACGCCTTCGACATTCATCACTTCGCGACGCTGATCGGCTACGGCGCCGAGGCGATTCATCCCTGGCTGGCCCTGGCCACGGTGAATGGCATCTACAGTGAAGAGCCGGCCCACACCCGTCGCGAGCGTGAGGGTGTGGAGCCACCGCCCCGGCCCGCGCCCGAAGAAGCGCAGGCGCTCTTCCGAGGTGCCGCGGAGAAGGGTCTGCTCAAAGTGCTCTCCAAGATGGGCATCTCGACTCTCTCCTCGTATTGCGGTGCCCAGATCTTCGAGGCCCTCGGACTCGGTGCCGAAGTAATCGACGCCTGTTTCGCGGGCACGGCGTCGCCGATCGGCGGCATCGGTTTCGAGGAGATCGCCGAGGACGTGCTGAGCCGGCACCGGACTGCCTACACCGCTGAGGAGGCACCGTCTCTGCCCGACCACGGGCGGGTGCGGTTCCGGAAGGAAGGCGAGGACCACGGCTGGGCTCCGCCCGTGGTGGTGGCGCTGCAGCAGGCCGTGAAGGGCGGTGCGGCCGAGGCGTACGGCGGCTACCTCGCCAAGAGTGCCGCCCGGCGCCCCGCCGGTCCCCGGGACCTGCTCGGCATCCGCGATGGCACGCCGGTGCCGCTCGATGAGATCGAGCCGGCGGAGACGATCCGCCGGCGCTTCGTGTCGTCGGCGATGTCGCTCGGCGCGCTCTCGCCGGAGGCGCACTCGACGCTCTCGATCGCCATGAATCGCATGGGTGCGAAGTCGAACTCCGGTGAGGGCGGCGAGGACCCGCGCCACTATCACGGCCAGGAGAACGGCGACCGGGCGGACAACCGGATCAAGCAGGTGGCCTCCGCACGGTTCGGCGTGACGACCGAATATCTGGTGCGTGCCGAAGAGCTGGAGATCAAGATCGTGCAGGGTGCCAAGCCGGGCGAAGGCGGCCAGCTCCCCGCGCACAAGGTCACCGACTTGATCGCGCGGCTGCGGCACGCGGTGCCGGGCATCCAGCTCATCTCGCCGCCCCCCCATCACGACATCTACTCGATCGAGGACCTGGCCCAGCTCATCCTCGACCTGAAGACGGTGAATCCTCGTGCGCGGGTCGGGGTGAAGCTGGTATCGGAATCGGGCGTGGGAACGGTCGCGGCGGGAGTGGCAAAGGCGTACGCCGATTACGTGCTCATCGCCGGGCACAACGGCGGCACCGGCGCGAGTCCGCTCAGCTCCATCAAGCACGCCGGCTCACCCTGGGAGCTCGGTCTGGCCGAGGCGCAGGCGACCCTGGTCCGGAACGGCCTGCGCCACCGGATCGAGGTGCGGACCGACGGCGGGCTCAAGACCGGGCGTGACGTCATTGTGGCCGCACTGCTGGGCGCTGAGAGCTACGGCTTCGGCACCGCGCCGCTCGTCGCGATGGGCTGCGCCATGGCCCGCCAGTGCCACATCAACACCTGCCCCACCGGCATCGCCACGCAACGCGAGGATCTCCGCGCCAAGTTCAAGGGCACGCCGGAACAGGTCATCACCTATTTCACCCTGCTCGCCGAGGAGGTGCGCCGCCACCTCGCGGCGATGGGCTTCCGGACCCTGGACGAGATCGTGGGCCGGAACGATCTGCTGGAGCGGATCGAGCGGCCCGACGTACCCCGGGCGCAGATGCTCGATCTCTCGCTCCTGCTCGCGTCCGTCGCCCCTGCCGCACGGTCCGGCGGGACCGACGTGGTCCGCCACAGCGTGATCACGCGGAACGATCGTCCCGGCGTGACACGGCTGGACGACGAGATCCTCGAGGAGCTGACCCCGTACCTCGACAACGGCCTGCCGTTCTCGGGCAGCTATCAGATCCGGAACCATCATCTCGCGGTCGGCGCGCGCGTGTCCGGCGCCATCGCCGAGCGACACGGAGATGCCGGGCTGGCGCCGGGCTCGGTGCGGCTCCGGTTTACCGGCGCTGCCGGCCAGAGCTTCGGCGCGTTCGTCTGCCGCGGCGTGCACCTGGAGCTCGAAGGCGAGGCGAACGACTACGTCGCCAAAGGGCTGAGCGGCGGCGAGCTGGTCATCCGGCCCTATCGTCGGGCCGCGTACGCCGACGTGACCCATCAGCACCTCATCATCGGCAACACCGTGCTCTACGGCGCCACGGGCGGAAAGCTGTTCGCCGCGGGCCAGGCAGGCGACCGCTTTGCCGTCCGGAACTCGGGCGCGGTCGCGGTCATCGAAGGCGCGGGGAATCACTGCTGTGAGTACATGACCGGCGGCATCGTGGCGGTGCTGGGGCGCGCGGGGCGGAACTTCGGAGCCGGCATGTCCAACGGCGTGGCGTACGTGCTCGACGAGATCGGAACGTTCGAGAGCCGCCTCAATCGCGACATGGTCGACATGGCGTCGCTCGAGCCGCAGGACGGCGAGCTGCTGCTCCGGCTGATCCGGGAGCATGAAGAGAAGACCAACTCCCCCCGCGCCCGCATGATGCTGGTCGAGTGGGCGGAGTACCTGCCGCTGTTCCGGAAGGTCATGCCCCGGGGCACACCGGCGTCCGTCGTGGCGACACGCGAGGCCTATCTCCAGTC
>JACDDX010000153.1 GCA_013816685.1 Gemmatimonadales bacterium | reverse complement strand
AGGATGCCGATGGCACGCTCGAGCGGATCGCCGTGAAGTCGGACCAGCCGATCCCGAGGAACCGGTAGATGGCGGAGACCACCACCCCCACCCGCAAGGGCGGCGCGAAGCCCGGCAAAGGCGCGCCCGCGGACGGCGGACAATCGAAGAAGGGTCGCGACAAGCCGGCTCCGGCCGGCGCGCTCGATCACGAGCCGAAAGCTGCCGAGGGCACGCCCCGCCTGCGCACGCATTACCTGCAGACGGTGCGGCCGAAGCTGTCCAAGGATTTCGCTCTCGCCAATCCGCACCAGGTGCCGCAGGTCATCAAGGTCGTGCTGAACGTCGGCCTGGGCGAGGCGTCGAAGAACCCCAAGCTGCTCGACGCGGCAGTCGACGAGCTCGGCGCGATCACCGGGCAGAAGGCCATCATCACCCGGGCCAAAAAGGCGATCGCCAACTTCGGTCTCCGGATCGGCATGCCTGTTGGCGCCACGGTCACGCTCCGCGGCGCCCGGATGTACGAATTTCTGGACCGGTTCATCAATCTGTCGATTCCGCGGATCCGCGACTTCCGCGGGCTGCCCAGTCGCAGCTTCGACGGGCGCGGCAATTACACGTTCGGCATCAAAGAACAGATGATCTTTCCCGAGATCGACTACGACAAGGTCGAGAAGATCCACGGAATGGACATCACCATCGTGACCTCGGCCGGGCGGGACGATCTGGCCATGGCGCTGCTCCGGGAGCTCGGCTGGCCGTTCCGCGGCGAGACTCCGGTGCGCGTCGCGTAAGGAGAGACAACGTGGCTAAGACTGCCTGGATCGAACGCGCCAAGCGCACCCCGAAATTCAAGGTACGCGGCGTCCGCCGCTGCCAGCGGTGCGGACGGGTGCGTGCCGTCCTCCGGAAGTTCGGCCTGTGCCGAATCTGTTTTCGCGAGCTCGCCCTGAAGGGGGAAATCCCGGGCGTGCGCAAGGCCAGCTGGTAAGGGGACATAGTAATGAGCATGACAGATCCCGTGGCGGACATGCTGACTCGGATCCGCAACGCCTGCGCGGCGGGTCACCGCCGGGTGGACATGCCGGTGAGCAAGCTGAAGCGCGAAGTCGCGCGGCTGCTCCGCGACAACCACTATATCGCGGACTTCAAGCTGCTCGACGACGGCGCCGCCGGCGTGCTGCGCCTGTACCTCAAGTATCACAACGAGCTGCCGGTCATTCGCGAGCTCAAGCGGGTGAGCACGCCCGGTCTCCGGCGCTATGTGAAGTGTCGTGACCTGCCGCGCATCAAGAACGGCCTCGGCATGGCGATCGTGTCGACGCCGCGCGGGCTGATGACCGACCGCGAAGCCCGCACCGCAAACCTCGGCGGCGAGCTGCTCGCCGTGGTCTGGTAGGAGGCCGCATGTCGCGAATCGGTAGGAAGCCGGTCGTGGTGCCTACGGGCGTCACGGTGACGCTCCAGGGGAACAACGTCGCGGTCAAAGGTCCCAGGGGCGAGCTGCGCCGGGTGCTGCACCCGGAGATGCAGATCGCCATGGAGAACGACCAGGTGACGGTGACACGGCCGACGGAGGAGAAGCGGCACAAGGCGCTGCACGGCCTCACGCGCACGCTGGTCAGCAACATGGTCGAAGGCGTGTCGAAGGGCTTCACGCGCACGCTCGAAATCCAGGGCGTCGGATACAAGGCGGAGTCGAAGCCGTACGGCTGCAATCTGGTCGTCGGCTACTCACATCCGGTCGAGTACCGCGCGCCGGCCGGCATTAAAATCGTGGTCGAGAACCCGACCACCGTCCGGATCGAGGGTGCCGACAAGGAGGCCGTCGGTCAGGTCGCCTCGGAAATCCGCCACGTGCGGCCGCCCGAGCCCTACAAGGGCAAGGGGATCCGCTACCAGGGTGAGCAGGTCCGGCGCAAAGCCGGCAAGACAGGAGCGAAGTAATGCGGCCAGTGCATGCGCCCAAGTCGCGCAGCGAGCGGCGCTACCGGCGCCACCTCCGGGTGCGGAAGACGATGGCCGGGACGCCCGAGCGTCCGCGCCTCGTGGTGTTCCGCTCGATCAAGCACATCTATGCGCAGCTCGTGGACGACGATCGCGGCGTGACGCTGCTCGGCGCCAGCGACTCGGCCGAGTCCCTCCAGCCCGACGGGGCCGGCAAGGTCGGCCGCGCCAAGGCGGTCGGCAAGCTGCTGGCGGAGAAGGCGAAGGCGGCCGGCTTCAGCCGCGTGGTGTTCGATCGGGCAGGCTATCGCTATCACGGACGCGTGCAGGCCGTCGCCGACGGCGCGCGCGAAGGTGGACTGGAGTTTTAAATGGCAGACGAGACGGCAGGCACCCACAGCGGATCCGGAGCCGAAGGCACGGCGGCACAGACCGGAAACCCGGCAGACGGCCCGGCGGTTGGCGAGCGTCCGAGTGGCACCGATCAGCCGCGGGGTCAGGGCGGACGTGGTGCCCAGGGCGGGCGCGGTGGTCAGGGCGGGCGCGGCCGGGGTGGGCGTGGCGGCCGGGGCCGGGACGACCGGGACCACTCGAGCGACCACGTCGAGAACGTGATCGCCATCAACCGGGTCGCCAAGGTCGTGAAGGGTGGCCGGCGGTTCTCGTTCAACGCACTGGTGGCGGTGGGCGACGGCAAGACCAAGGTCGGCATCGCAACCGGCAAGGCGAACGAGGTGTCCGAAGCCGTCCGCAAGGCGGTAGATGCGGCCAAGCGCTCGATGGTCGAGCTGCCCAAGACCGGGTCCACCATTCCGCACGAAATCATCGGCGAGCACGGGGCGGGACGGGTCCTGCTGAAGCCCGCGGCAACCGGTACCGGCGTCATCGCCGGCGGCCCGGTGCGGGCGGTGCTTGAATGCTGTGGGATCACGGACATTCTGACCAAGAGCCTCGGCTCCACCAATCCGCACAACGTGGTGCGTGCCACGATGGACGGCCTGACCCGGCTGGTCTCGGCCCGTCAGGTGGCTCGCGAACGCGGCGTCGAGCTCGACCAGATTCCGTACCGCGCGCGCCAGGAGGTCTGACCATGGGACGCAATCCGGTCGTGGGCCGCCAGGGTCCCAAGCATCACGCCGCCGTCGTGCCTGCCGAGTCCGATGCGGCGACCATCGCGGTGACGCAGATCCGCTCGGAGATCGGCCATCCGGAGACCATGCGGCGCACGCTGCGCGCGCTCGGACTCCGGCATCATCAGCAGACGGTGACGATCACGAACAACGCATCCGTCCGCGGCATGCTCTACAAGGTGCGCCACCTGATCGACGTGGCGCCGGCGCAGGAGTCGTAACATGGCAGACGAGACGATCGCCCCGGTGACCCTCTCGACGCTCCGCCCCGCGCGGGGCTCGACGCAGCCGCGCAAGCGGGTCGGCCGGGGGGTAGGCTCCGGGCTCGGCAAGACGTCGGGCAAGGGTCACAAGGGCCACAAGGCCCGCACCGGCGGTTCCACGAATCCGGGCTTCGAAGGCGGCCAGATGCCGATGTACCGGCGGCTGCCGAAGCGGGGATTCACCAATCCCTTCAAGGTGGTCAACCAGGCGGTGAACCTGTCCGATCTGGCGAAGGTGGAGTCCGCGGAGCTGACGCCGGAGACCCTCCACGCGGCCGGTCTGATCGGCCGCGTGGGCGCTCCGGTGAAGCTTCTTGGCACCGGTGACGCCGACCGGGCCTACACCGTTCGAGGCGTGACCCTGTCCGCGTCGGCGCGCGCCAAGATCGAGGCGGCCGGCGGTACCATCGAGGGGTAATGAGCGCGCCGCGCGTTCCCAGCATGGCCATGGATGAGGAGCTGAAGCGCAAGCTCCTCTTCACCCTCGTGGCCCTCGTCATCTACCGGGTCGGCGCCCACATCGCCGCGCCCGGCGTCAACGTCACCGCCCTCGCCGATTTCATCCGGAACTCCGCGGCGGCCGGCTTCTTCGGCCTGTACGACGCCCTCGGCGGCGGACTGTCGCGGGCCACGGTGTTCGCCCTGGGCATCATGCCCTACATCTCGGCCTCGATCATCTTCCAGCTCGCCGGCGGTGTCGCCCCGACGATCGGCAAGATGCAGAAGGACGAAGAGGGCAAGAAGCAGATCACGCAGTGGACCCGGTATCTCACCGTGTTCATCGCGCTGAGCCAGTCGTACACCTTCGCGCTGTTTACCGAGTCAATTCCGGGCGCCATTCCGACGCCTGGCTTCTGGTCGCGGATCATCATGGTGGTGACCTTGACGACGGGCGCCATCTTCGTGATGTGGCTCGGCGAACAGATCACCGAGCGCGGTATCGGCAACGGAATGAGCCTGCTCATCACGTTCTCGATCCTCGAGCGGCTCTGGCCTGGCGCACTGCAGCTCCTCCAGTTCGTCCGCGGCGGTGTCGTCAGTCCGATCGGGGTGATCGTCTTCCTCGCGATCCTGGTCGCGGTGATCGGCGCGGTAGTGGGCATGACCATCGCCGCCCGGCGCATCCCGATCCAGATCCCCCGCAAGGTCATGGGCCGGGGCCGGATCCGCGAAGGGCAGAAGACGTTCATCCCCATCCGGCTCATCACCGCTGGCGTGATGCCGATCATCTTCGCCCAGACGATCATCATCGTCCCGGGTACGATCGCCAGCTTTACGAAGAACCCCACGCTGACGGAGATGGCCAGCTTCTTCACGCCAGGCGATCTACCGTACGACCTGACCTTCGCGGTGCTGATCCTCGTCTTCAGCTACTTCTACACGTCCATCATCTTCAATTCGGTGGACCTGGCGGAGAATCTGAAGAAGCAGGGCGGATTCATCCCGGGCGTGAAGCCGGGCGCGAGCACCGCGGATTATATCGATCAGGTGCTCGCCCGCGTGACGCTGCCGGGCGGCCTCTTCCTCGCCGGGATCGCGCTGCTCCCGATTCTGGTCTCACGCGGGCTGTCGATCCCGACGCAGGGCTTCGGGGGCACCTCCGTGCTGATCGTCGTCGGTGTGCTGCTGGACACCATCGCGCAGATCGAGCAGCACCGGACGCTGCGCAAGTACGACGGCTTCATGAAGACCGGACGCGTCAAATTCCGGGGCCGCCAGCAGCGCTACATGTAGCTGGCCGAGGGACGATCCGGGC
>JACDDX010000152.1 GCA_013816685.1 Gemmatimonadales bacterium | reverse complement strand
GCGCCGAGCAGGTTGAGCGTCCCGTCGGCCGCGCGGCGGTAGGCGATCACTTCGTTCTTGCTCGAGTCGTTAGTCTGCACGTAGACGGCGCCGCCGGTGCCGGATCCCGGATCCGGTGCCGTGACGTCCGGGTTGTCGGAGCAGGCATTGAGCGCCAGAACCGCCGCAAGGGCGCAGCGCGTAATCACTCTCATTGATCGTTCGTTGCCGTCGGACGCTAATGCGCCGACCGTACAATCGATTGTGAGATGAACGGACCGGCGATCGCCAGCACCTGCTCCATCGTCAGCGGCTCGTCGAAGGCTTCCGTCGCCGCGGCGGCGGCGCCCAGGGACGCAACATCCACGGCCCCCTGCACGGTGTTCTCCTCCCCGTCGTACGTGGCCTGCGCCTGGGGCGGCAGGTCGCCACGGTCGTTGGCGGTGATCCACCCCTTTTGCCCACGCAGCCGGCGGACCTGCGAGGCATGGCGCGCTTCCACCGAGTGGATCTGCAGCGCCGCCGTGAGCACGGCGTCGTTAGAGGCCACGTTGCCCGCCTGCCCCTTGTAGGCCCGGACACCCGTATCCTCGAATGTCTGGGCGACGGCCAGGAAGGTGACCCGGTTGGAGAAGACGTCGGAGAAAGCACCACCGGCCGTGAAGTCGAAGGTCGGCTTGGCGGCCGGCGTGCCGCCGAGGCTGGGAATGACCGCGGTGAGGAACTGGACATGCGCCGTCTCGTGCTTGCTGATCTGCTGGATCGCGGTCAGCTCTGCGGGCGACAAGGTTGCTGCCACCGCTCCCGCCAGACCCGTCCGATAGAACTCGTCCTCAAGGTACTCGAGGGTAAGCGCGAAGTTGAGCACGTCGACGATGGAAGGCGCGGCGGCCTGCGCGTACCCGTCGCGCGCGAGCGCAGCGAGGGCGAAGGGCACCGATGTCATGGCAAGTCCCGCGACGAGAACCGAGCTCGCGCCGGCGCCGCTCCGAATGGCCTCGCGGCGGGAAACGACCCGCGCTTGGGCACCGGGCTCGATGGCCTCGAGGATCGGATGATTCTGCTCCATGGTGGGTGTCTCCAAAAGACGGCGGGTCAGGAGATGATCTCGATGGGGGTCGTGATGAACTGTCCGAGCGCCGAGTCCTGGAGCAAGAAGCCGGCATCGATCGCCTGATCCAGCCCGGCTGGATTCACCACGTCGTCTCCGGCGAAGTCGCGGGTGCCCGGCCGGAGCAGATCTCGAATGGCCGCGGCGTGTCGCGCCTCGACCGAGACGATCTTGCCGGCGAGGAGAAGGTTGTTCAGGTCCTTGAGCAGCTTCCCGGCGCCATTGTAGGCGGCGACCCCTCCGTCCTCGAAGACCTTGGCGGTACTGAGCACGCTGAACCGGCTCCCGAAATCCACATTGGCCGCGGCGAAGTCGACTGCCAGGTTCGGGATCTTCGCGCTGCCGAGCGCGGCCGCCAGGAAGTCGCGGTGGATCACCTCATGGTCCCTGATGTCGGTCAGGACCTGCTGCTCCTCGGCGGTGATCCCGGCGTAGAATGCCTGGCCTACCTGGGTGTAGAACGCCGCCTCGAGCTGCTCGAGCGCATAGGCGTAGTTGAGCACCCCCGGGTCGCTGCTCAGATCGAGGGTGACGGCGTCTGACGGCGGCGGCTCGGTGGTGCCGCCGTTGTCAGCGCCGCAGGCCGCGAACATACCGGGCAGCAGGATCGCGCCGCCCCCGAGGGCCGCGACGCGGAGGAACTCCCGGCGGGTGCCCGCCTGCCACAGTTGGCCGATATGCGAGAGGGTGATGGTCATTTCGACGGCTCCTCGACGAATATGATCGGGCAATTGATGATGATGCCCGCCGCATTGATGCCCCCGAGTGATGAGTTGCGCGGACCATTTGCCGCGAGGGGGACGAGATACCCGTCGGCATAGAGGTCGATCACGTTGAGGGGAGCGATGACCTCGCGTTTGTCGCTGGTGATCCGATCCCGGATGCCGGCGTCGATGGCGGCCTGGGTCCACATCACCGGGGTGGCGTCCCAGAGCGGACTGTACAGAGTGGCGTCACAGAACTGGGCGGGATCATCAGGGTTCGAGCACCCGGCTTGCTCCTGGAAGATGTTGAGCGGGTCGCCCTCGCCGAGCACCGCCGACTGGAGCCCCTGGCGGTTGGGGTTATTGACCCCAGTGGGCCCGTTGACGATGGGGATGATCGCCTCGCGCGCGGAGCGAAACGGTTTGTCGTCCGCGGCGAACGGCGCCTCGTTCAGGTTCGGCGTAAAGGTCCCCATTTCCAGCGCCGAGAGGTCCTCGTCCGAGACGTCGGTGCTCAGGTAGAGGATGGGGAACCCCTCGTAGAAGCCCTTGACCACCTTCAGCGTGACTTGCATCCCTACGCTATCGATGCTGATCACCCGATCATGCAGGCCGGTGCTGTTCGCAATGTGGGGGGCGTTGTACACGATCGTTGCGGTGGTATCGGCGTTCGGATCGTCGAGGGTAAAGACCGGGCTGTAGTCCGCGTCGCCGACCGATCCGGGCGTGGTGCTCGGGTCCAGCGGGAAGAGCTGCGGGCCGGGCACCAGGTTGCGGGTGGGGCTGAAGTCAACGTTGCCCGAAAACCGGACGATCGGGAAGTCGTTGGGGTTGCCTCTGCCGCCACTCACCTCGGTGGCCCGCTGCACCGCCTTGGTTCGAGCCGCGTGGACCAGCTTGGGAGCCCAGTTCAGGCCCAGTCGCAAAGACTCGTCCCGGTTGTTGGACTCGGTGATGACGTAAAAGACCGAGTTCCCGTTCGCGTCCTCACCCCGGTACAGGGGGAACACCGCGGTGGCAGCAACCGTGTCCATGCTGATGAGGCTGGCCAGGTTGTTGGGGAAAATCGGTTCTCCGGGCTGCCCGGGCTGGCCCGGGCCGTTGGCGGTGGGGGTGTCGTCGCCGCAGGCGGCCGCGCCGATCCCGAGGGCGACGAGGAGCACTGAGTGCCAGGGTGTGCGCATGCGCATCTTCCTTGTTTGTGCTAGCGTAAGAGTGCTGGTCACGGAGTCGTCCGTTCTCTGAAGCCGTAGCGGCGGAGAATCGCGTTCATGGTCCCGTCGGCTCTTCGGCGGGCGATCGCCCGGCTGACGCGGCCGTACATGCCGCGGTTGCGATGATTGCTGATGGGACACCAGTACTCGTACTCGCCGGGCTGGTCGAAGGCGAGCGTCGTGGTCCACTCCTCCCCCTGTGGCAGCGGCTGGGCAGAGTGGGTCATGGCCTGCTCCACTGGCTCGCTTGTGGCTCGCTTGAGCCGGTCGACGGGTACTCACTGTTCTGCCTGCCAATGTTGGAAGCGGCTGGTGGAGGGACAATGCAGCAGAGGTGACGAGATGCGCGGACTGTGGTATTTGATCATGGTAAAAGGGCACCAGAACGCATGCTCTGACAGCAACTGATGTATTTTGGCGGGAACTGCCCTCTAGGCGAGCATTGGTCTGCCGCATACTTTGTGATTCAGGTCCGGCAGGTGTCCGGCATTTGACGGAGGTCGGCGTGACCTTGCGGCGCACTCAGATCACAGATCAGCTCCGGCAGCGGCTGTTCAGCGGCACCCACCTGGGTGCTCTGGCGCACGGGCACAAGCTGCCCGGCGTTCGCGAGCTCGCCGAGGAATTCGATGCCGACCCGCGTGTGGTGATGGCCGCGTACCATCAGCTCCAGGCGGAAGGGCTGGTCGAGGTCCGGCCCCGCTCCGGGATCTTCGTCACCGCGACCGACGCGACCGAGCATCCGCTCCACCATCGCACCGCTGACTGGATGGTGGAGGTACTAATGGAGGGGCTGGGACAGGGGATCGCGGCGCGGGATTTTCCGGAGCGCCTGCGGCGGTCGCTCGAAACGCTGCGGCTCCGGGCCACGTGCATTGAGTGCAATCACGACCAGCTCGTGTCGCTCGCGGGCGAGCTGCACGAAGACTATGGACTGGACGTCAGCGCCGTGGACACGTACACGCTGCTCGCGAACGGCGAGCCGCCGTACGAGGTGCGACGCGCCGACCTGCTGGTGACCACGCCGTTTCACATCGTCGAAGTGGCGCCGGTGGCCGCGGCGCTCGGGAAGCCGTACATCGTGGCCGAGGTGCGTGTGGACCTGTTTGCCGAAGTGGCCCGGCGGCTGCGGGCGGGTCCCGTCTGGTTCGTGGTGAGCGACCCGCGATTTGTGGACAAGCTGTACCGGATCTATGAGGGGGCACCGGGAGGCGGCCACCTGCGTCCACTCGTGGTCGGTCAAGACGATCTTCGGAAGATCCCGCCTGACGCGCCGGTGTACGTCACCCGGCTTGCCCGGGAGCGGGCGGAGCCGGGATCGCTGCCAGCCCAGTGTTTCTTCGAATCGCGCGTATTCTCGCGCGAGACCTCCCGTCAGCTCTTCTCCTTCATCGTGGGCGCCAACACTGTCCGCGCCGACGGGCATGCCGTAGCCCCATGACCCGCCGCGCGCAGATCGCCGACCTCCTCCGCACGCGATTGTTCACCGGCCTGCACCTGGGCCTGCTCCGGCATCAGGGCCGCCTGCCGAGCGTTCGGGAGCTCGCGCGCGAGCTCGATGCGAACCCGCGGGTCGTCCTTGCGGCGTATCGCACGTTGGCGCAGGAAGGGCTGGTCGAGCTGCGATCGCGCTCCGGCGTGTTCATGGCACCGGCCGGGCGGCGGAACCATGCCACGGCCGATGGTCGTTCCGATTGGATGGTGGATGTGCTGGTGCAGGGCTTGACGCGGGGGATGTCGGCCCCAATCCTGGCCGAAGGACTGCAGCGCTGTCTGGAGACGCTGCGACTGCATGCGGTGGTGGTCGAATGCAACGAGGATCAATTGTATTCGGTGCCGGCCGAGTTGAAGCGGGATTTCGGGCTGGAAACGACGGCCATCGATGTGGCGGCACTCGATCAGGGCGGCCGGCCGCCAGCGCTCCTGCGGCGCGCCGATCTGCTGGTGACCACACCGTTCCACAAGACGGCGGTGGAGCGGCTTGCCGACAGCCTCGGAACTCCCAAGATCGTCATCACCATGTGTACCGATCTGTTTACCGAAGTCGGACGGCTGCTGTCCACCATGCCGGTCTAT
>JACDDX010000151.1 GCA_013816685.1 Gemmatimonadales bacterium | reverse complement strand
TCGCGCGGGCGGTCGAGGCCGGTCGTCCCAAGGTGACCGGCGCGTGGCCCGGCGCTGATGACCTGGCCGCCCCCGGGTATCCCTATGCCGCGGTCCTGCCGATCATCCGGGGCGACGCCGTGACCGGTGCGCTGGTGCTGGTGGGCGACGCACGCGATCCGTTCACCGCGCTCGACGACCGGTTTCTCCTGGCACTCGGGCAGCAGGTCGGGGCCGCGCTGGAGAACGCCGATCTCTACACCCGGCTCCAGGCCCGGACGATCGAGCTGGCACGCCTCTCGACCCGCATGGTCGAGCAGCATGAGGAGGAGCGCCGCAGGCTGTCGCGCGAGCTGCACGACGAGACGGCGCAGGTCTTCTCCGCGGTGAAGATGGAACTCGGTGTGCTGCGCGACGCGGTGCCACCCGCGCAGACCGCCCGGCTCGATCACATCCTCGGCCTGATCGATACGGGGATCCGCAGCATCCGGAGCGTCACCAACGACCTGCGGCCTTCGCTGCTCGACGACCTGGGCCTCTTGCCCGCGCTCCGGTCGCTGGTCGCCGAGTTCGGCGAGCGGAGCGGCATCCGCGCCGACCTGGCGGCGCCGAGCGCGCTGCCGGCCCTTTCCAAGGACGCGGAACTGGCGCTCTTCCGGGCGCTTCAGGAGGCCCTCTCCAACGTGATGCGCCACGCCGGCGCGCGCGCGGTGGACATCGGCATCTCGGTGCGGGAGGCGGGGGTCGTGCTCGAAGTCGAAGACGACGGCCGCGGTGTGCCGGCCGACACCAGCATCGAGCGACTCGAACGTGGAGGCCACATGGGCCTCGCGGGGATGCGCGAGCGCATCTGCGCGCTCGGCGGAACGGTGCGATTCCACCGCGGCGCGGACGCCGGGTTCCGGCTCGAGGTCCTCGTGCCGGCGCGCGCGCCCGTCGCACCATGAGCACCGCCGACCCGGGCGGCGCCGCACGGGGAAACGCGCGGGAGTGTGCACCCGGCGGCCGAGGCGGAGAGACACCCATCCGGGTGCTGATCGCCGATGATCACGGGGTCGTGCGCACCGGGATAAGGCACGTGCTCGAGGGAGAGCCCGGGTTTCTCGTGGTGGCGGAGGCGGGTAGCGGGGACGAAGCGCTCCGGCTGGCACTGGCCGAACAGCCCGACGTGATCGTGCTGGATATCTCCATGCCCGGCGCCTCGGGGCTCGGCGTGGCGGCCGAATTACGATCGCGTGCGCCCGACATTCGGGTGCTGATCCTCAGCATGCACGACAACTCCGAATACGTGCTCGAAAGCCTCCGGGCCGGTGCCCGAGGCTATCTGCTCAAGGACACGGCGGCCACGGAGCTGCGCCAGGCCGTGCGCGCAGTCTGGCGGGGTGAGTCCTACTTCAGCGGGCCGATCGCAAGCCGGCTGGGCGCGGCGCTCCGGGGCGAGCACTCGCGGCTCGACGAGCTCGCCGGGCTGGAGCAGCTCACCGCGCGCGAGCGCGAGGTGCTGATCGGAGTGGCGGAAGGACGGACGAACCGGGAGATGGCCGGCACGCTCGGCATCAGCCACCGCACGGTTGAGACGCACCGCGAGAGCCTGATGCGGAAGCTCGGTATCCGTACCGTCGCGGGACTCACCAGGCTGGCGATCGAGAACGGTCTGATTGGCGAGCGCCGGTGACCGAACCCGCCCGGCGATCGGGGGCCGGGCCGGAGCTGCCGTTTATATTTGCACGATGAGCAAGGCACAGACCGCTATCGTCATGCTGAATCTTGGCGGGCCGGCCACCCTGGCCGATGTCCAGCCATTTCTACTCGAGCTCTTCGCCGACCGCGAGATCATTCAGCTGCCGCTCCAGCGGTGGCTCGGGCCGTACATCGCCCGGCGCCGGACGCCGAAGGTGCGGGCGCTGTACGACTCGATCGGCGGCGGGTCGCCGATCCTCCGGCACACCGATGCCCAGGGACGCGGCATGATCGAGCGGCTCGACCGGCTGTCGCCCGAAACCGGTCCGCATCAGTATTACGTGGCCTTCCGCTACACCCGCCCGAACAGCGACGATGCCCTCCGCGCGATGGCGGCCGACGGCGTGCGGCGCGCGGTGGCATTCACGCAGTACCCCCAGTTTTCCTGCAGCACCACCGGTTCGAGTCTCAACGAACTCTGGCGCGCGGCGGCGCGCACCCGCCTCACCGAGACGTTCGAGTGGAGCATCATCGACCGCTGGCCGGTGCACGACGGCTTCGTGGCCGCCATGACGGAGGCGATGAAGGAAGGGCTGGAGCGGTTCGCGCCGGCCGACCGCGACCGTGTGCTCCTGCTCTTCAGCGCGCACTCGCTGCCGCTCGACGTCATCGACCGGGGTGACGCCTACCCGCAGGAAGTCGGCGCCACGGTGCAGCGGGTCGTCGAGTGCCTGGGCGCGCCGAATCGCTACATGCTCGCGTATCAGTCGGACGTGGGACCGGTGCGGTGGCTCGGGCCCAGCACGGAGCGAGTGATCCGCGCGGTCGGCGCCAGGGGAGAGAAGCGGGTGCTGGTGGTTCCGATCGCCTTTACCAGCGATCACATCGAGACGCTGTCGGAGCTCGACCGGGAATACGGCCACGTGGCGGCGTCAGTGGGCATCACGGAATACGTCCGCGCCCCGGCGCTCAACGATTCACCGCGCTTCCTCGACGCACTGGCCGACATCGCCCGGGAGCATCTCGCGTCCGGGACCCGGTACGGAACGCAGTACCCCATGCACTGCGCGGGGTGCCGCAACTCTCAATGTCGCAAGATTGTGAATCCGGTCGGAGCGCTCGCCCCGCGGCCTACTCGTCGGTCCTGACCGCCTTCGAAACCGGATACAGTACCCGGCGTACCAGCCGGTCGGCCATCCGCCGTACCACCTCCCGCTCCCGTTCGCCCAGCGCGTCAAGCTGCGACAGGGCCCATGCGATCTCCTCCGCCGCCACCTCCGCGCCCAGCCGATGCAGCTCGGCGAGCCGCGGCGCGGCGGCCAGGCTGCGAAGCGCGATATCGAGGCGCAGCAGCTCCTCTTCCAGAACTCGCTGCGCCTCGAATAATGCGGCGGAGGGGATGCCGGCCGCCGGACAACAGAGCCGCTGCAGATCGTCTAGATCGAAGAGCCGGATCCCGGCGATGCCACGCGCGTCGAGCTCGACGTTTCTCGGCACCGACAGGTCCATCACCGTGATTTCGTGCCCGTCGCGCGCCCCGATGGCGCGGTCGAGCTGCGCCGCGGTGACGACGGGCCTGGCGGCGCCGGTCGCCACGAAGACCAGATCGGCGCCCGCGACCCGGACATCGAGCTCGTTCCAGCCCGACGACTCCGCACCCCACGCGGCAGCGAGTACGCGCGCGCGCTCGGCGTTCCGGTTGACCAGCGTGACTCGCCGGGGAGCGCAGGCGTCGAGCGCGCGGAGCACACCTTCCGCCGCCTCGCCGGCACCGAGCACGACGACGTCGCGCTGGTCCAGACCGCCGAGGCGGTCGGCAGCCAGCCCCACAGCAGCCGAGCTGACCGACGCCGGATGGCGCCCGAGCAGCGTCTCGTGTCTGATTCGCCGGCCGCAGGTGAGCGCGGCGGAGAAGATGGCATCCATCGCTCGCGTCGTCGTTCCCGCGGCGCGTGCCTGATCGTAGGCCTGCCGAACCTGTCCCAGAATCTCGGTCTCGCCCAGAATCTGCGAATCGAGTCCCGCACTGACCGTGAAGAGATGGCGCACCGCCGCGCTGCCCTCCAGTCGCGTCAGCGCGCTCTCGCTGCCGCCGCCATCGACCATCGCATACTCGAGGAACCAGGCCCCGGCGTCGCGATCGCCGGACCAGTAGAGCTCGCTGCGGTTACAGGTGGTAAGGACCAGCGCGGAGCGGCTAGCGAGATTTTCCCGGACGAGCAGCATGGCAAGCTGGTCGGCCGGAAGCACGAAGCGCTCCCGCACCCCCACGGCGGAGGTGTGGTGACTGACGCCAACTACATGGAAGGGCAACGCGTCGAGCACGCGAGAACCCTAGGTCCCATGGAGAGGAGCGGCAATCCGCGCGACCCCGGAGGGAGAGTCCGTATATCTACGGAGAAAAAAAGAGCCCCC
Organism: Gemmatimonadales bacterium; assembly: GCA_013816685.1. Lineage (GTDB taxonomy): Bacteria > Gemmatimonadota > Gemmatimonadetes > Gemmatimonadales > GWC2-71-9 > JACDDX01. The sequence continues at coordinate 1,041 of JACDDX010000151.1, read as the reverse complement.
GCGGAACGGGGGTCTCGGACCCGAGCGGTTGTCAGGCCGTTGTCCTGACCTGGATCTCGCGGGGCTTGGCCTTCTCCGCGCGCGGCAGGGTCACCGTGAGCAGCCCACCCTCATATGATGCTTCAATCTTCTCGGCATCCACGCTGTTGGGCAGGGCGAACGACCGCTCGAACGCCCCATAGCTCCGCTCGAAGCGGTGGACCTGCCCGGCCTTCTCTTCGTGCTGGTGGCGCTTCTCACCTCGGATGGTGATGATGTTGTTCTCCAGCGAGAGCTTCACATCTTCCGGGCGCACGCCTGGGATCTCTGCAACGATCTTCACCGCGTCGCTATCCTCGACGATGTCGCAGGCCGGCACCCAAGCCGAGGTGATCGCGCCGGCGCCTTCCTGCTGAAAGGGCCAGCCGCTGAACGCATCTTCGAGCATCGAATTGAGACGACGCAGGTTGCCAAGCTGGTCGCCGCTGCGCCGGGTGGTCGTGAGATACATGTGCTGCCTCCAAAGTTCGTGAATGGTTCATCGGGGTTTCCTGGCCGACCCGCCGGCCGGCCATGGCCATGTCTAAAGCAGCCCGTGTGCCGTTCCAGGGTGGCTCAGTTCGGCCAAAACGGCGCTGGCGTTTCTTCGCCGCGGCAGAATCGCTGGCCCGACTTGCAGAAATGACGTACCGGGAGAACCGCCCACCCGTGCTGCTGCTCATCGGCAGCGGTCACGCCCACCTCTTCGTACTCGAGGCCCTGGCGCGCGGGCGACTGGGACGGGTCCGTGCGGTGCTCGTCTCCCCCGAGCCGTACCACGTCTACTCGGGTATGCTGACCGGATTGATCGGGGGCCTCTACGCCGAGGACGAGGTCAGGTTGGATCTGCCGGCGATCGCTAAGGGCGCGGGTGCGGAGTTCATCGCGGGGCGGGTCACGGCGATTCAACCCAGTGAAGGCCGGGTGAGGCTCGAGGATGGGGAACTGCTCGCCTACGACGTCCTTTCACTTGCCATCGGAGCGTCGGTCACTGCGCCGCGGGTGTCCGGCGGCACCATGGCG
>JACDDX010000150.1 GCA_013816685.1 Gemmatimonadales bacterium | reverse complement strand
CCCATAATCTGTCCCGGAGAGTCTAGTGAAGGTTCGTTCGAGCGTGAAGCCGATCTGCGAGCACTGCAAGGTCATCAAGCGACAGGGTGTGACCCGCATCATCTGCAAGCGCAATCCCAAGCACAAGCAGCGGCAGGGATAATATGGCGCGAATCGCAGGCGTCGACCTCCCGCGCGAGAAGCGCGTCGAGATCGCACTCACCTACATTTTCGGTATCGGGCGCGCGACCAGCGGCCGGATCCTCGGCGAAACCGGGGTGAACCCCGACACGCGGGTCCGTGACCTCTCCGATGCCGAAGTGGCCCGGCTCCGCCAGATGATCGAGCGAGCGGTGAAGGTGGAGGGCGCGCTCCGCACCGAGATCGCCATGAACATCAAGCGTCTCATGGATATCGGGAGCTACCGGGGCATAAGGCATCGGCGCGGTCTGCCGTTGCGGGGCCAGCGCACGCACACCAACGCCCGGACCAAGAAGGGCCCGCGCCGGGCCATCGCCGGCAAGAAGAAAGCGACCAAGAAGTAATGACGACTCCCGCAACACCTGCAACGCCAGCGGCCCCGGCTGCGCCGGCCGCCGCCGCACCGTCGGCTGCGCCGGCGAAAGGAGCCAAGCGCTCCAAGAAGGTCGTCGAGTCCGAGGGTATCGCCCACATCTCGGCGACGTTCAACAATCTGCTCATCACCATCACCGACCTCCGCGGCAACACGCTCTCGTGGGGCTCGGCGGGAAAGGCGGGTTTCAAGGGCTCGAAGAAGTCGACGCCGTTCGCCGCCACGGTGGCCGCGGAAAACTGCGGGCGCGAAGCCATGAACCTCGGTCTCCGCCGGGTGCACGTGCGCGTGCAGGGTCCGGGCAGCGGTCGCGAGTCGGCCATCCAGGCACTGGCATCGGTCGGACTTCGCGTGGCCTCCATCCGCGACGTCACGCCGATCCCTCACAACGGGTGCCGTCCCCCGAAGAAGCGGCGGGTCTGAGTCATGTCGAGATACGTCGGTCCGAGCTGCCGGCAGTGCCGCCGCGAGCAGACCAAGCTGTTCCTCAAGGGCACCAAGTGCCTGACCGAGAAGTGCCCGGTCGAGCGCCGCGCGTATGCCCCGGGTCAGCACGGCCAGAGCGGCGGCGGGCGGCCGCGGAAGACCTCCGAGTACGCCAAGCAGCTGCGTGAGAAGCAGAAGGTCAAGCGGATGTACGGCATCACCGAGCGCCAGTTCCGCAACACCTTCGACGGCGTGACGCACGAGACGGGCGTGAAGGGCACCAATCTGCTGGTCGCCCTCGAGAGCCGGCTCGACAACATCGTCCACCGCATGGGATTCGCGCCGAGCCGCAAGGCGGCGCGCCAGCTCATCTCCCACGGGCACGTCGATGTGAACGGCCGCCGGGTGGATATTCCGTCGTTCCACGTGGTGCCGGGCCAGGAAGTCCGGATCGCGCCGGCCAGCCGCGAGCTGGTGGCGGTGCGCGCCGCTCAGGAGTTCGCCGCGCGCGGCCAGCCGGTCGCGTGGCTCTCGGTGGACAGCGACAAGGCCGCCGGCCGGATGCTCGAGCGTCCGACCCGTGAGGCCATTCCGATCAACGCACAGGAACAGCTCATCGTGGAGCTGTACTCGAAGTGACCATGAATATCGATCTGACCGGTTTAGTGCGGCCCCACCTCGTCGAGATGACGAAGCGGGACGACAACCCCAACGCCGCCGAGTTCCGGCTCCAGCCACTGGAGCGGGGCTTCGGATATACCCTTGGCAATTCGCTTCGACGGCTGCTGCTGAGCTCGCTCCGCGGCAGCGCGGTCTGGGGCTTCCGCCTCGACGGCGTGCTCCACGAGCATCAGACGGTGACGGGCGTGCTGGAGGACGTGCATCAGATCGTGCAGCGACTCAAGTCGCTGACGCTGGTGCTCGCCGAAGACGTGGACGAGGCCGTGCTGCACGTAAAGCGGGACGCGGCCGGTGCGGTCTACGCGCGGGACATTCAGGAACATGGCTCCGTCACGGTCAAGAATCCCGACCACCTCCTGTTCACCCTCCAGGATGACCGTGATGTGTCCATGGAGCTGTACGTGAACAAGGGTCGTGGCTACGTCGAGTCCGAGATGCACCCGGCCGACCGCAGCCTCCCCATCGATCTGGTTCGCATCGACGCGATCTACAATCCGGTCCGCCGGGCCAACTTCACCGTCACGGAGACCCGCGTCGGTCAGCGCACCGACTACGACCGGCTCACCGTTCAGGTCGAGACCAACGGTACCATCTCGCCGGAAGACGCGATCGCCTACGCGGCTGCCCTGGCCCAGGTCCACTTCCAGTACTTCGTGGACTTCGGAAAGGTCCCGAACATGCGCGCCGACGCGAACGGCGGGTCCGGGCTCGACGGTGGCAACCTGCGGCAACGCCTTGCGCGTCCTATCGACGACTTCGGCCTGTCGGTCCGCTCGCTCAATTCCCTCAAGAACTCCAACATCCGCACGCTGCGCGATCTCGTGGAGTTCTCCGAAGACGACCTGCTCAAGGTCAAGAACGTGGGCGAGAAGGCGCTGGGTGAGATCGCCGAGCTGCTGCAGCGCGAGGGGCTCCATTTCGGCATGGGATTCGAGGAGGCCAGCGACGGCGAGCTGCGCATCACGAAGCAGGGCAACGCACCCGGGCCGTATCTGACCGGCGCGACCCAGGCCGAGGGCGCCTGACATGCGCCATCGCGCCAAGGGACGGCAGCTCTCCCGGACCAGCACCCATCGCCGCGCCATGCTCAACAACATGGCCTCGAGCCTGTTCGATCACGGCCGCGTCGTCACCACCGAAGCCAAGGCCAAGGAGCTTCGGCCGTTCGCCGAGAAGCTGATCACGCTCGCGCGGCGCGGGGATCTCCACGCCCGCCGGCTGGTGCAGCGCAAGATCAAGGGGCGGGAGACGCTCTCGAAGCTGTTCTCCGAGATCGGTCCCCGCTTCGCCTCACGGCCTGGCGGCTACACCCGCATTCTCAAGCTCGGTCATCGGTCGGGCGATGGTGCCGATGTGGCGCGGATCGAGTTGCTGAGTGAGTAGACCGGCTCGGCCCGGCAGGCCCGACACGGAAAAGGGGACCCCAATGGGTCCCCTTTTTCAGGCACGCGACCGCGAGTGCGCGCGGGCCGGTCAGGCCACAGCGGCCGCCCCGCGGGGCGCCTTGGCCACTCGGTTACTCTTGATGCACTGCGTGCAGACGCGCACTCGTCGTGGAGCGCCGTCAACGAGCACACGCACCGTCTGGAGGTTCGGATACCAGCGACGCTTGGTGCGATTGTTCGCATGGCTGACGTTGTTGCCGGTCGTCGGGCCTTTCGCGCACACGGAACATACCCGTGCCATAAGCTCCATCCTTCGTTGATCGAAACGTTGGTCGAACACTTGGACCTGCCAACCTGATCGGACTTGCGTCTGGTCGCCGCAACCGCCAAACCTAACGGGCGCCCTCGGATGACACAACCGCCGCCGCACGAGCAGGCACATGCCTAAGGCACTGATCACCGGCGTGACCGGCCAGGACGGTTCGTACCTTGCCGAGCTGCTGCTGGCGAAGGGATATGAGGTGGTGGGTGTCGTACGCCGCACCAGCCACGACAGCTACGAGCGGATCGACCACCTGCTCGACCGCATCGAGATCGTGGCGGCCGATCTGCTCGATCAGCACTCGCTGACCGTGGTGCTCCAGGAGACCCGGCCCGACGAGGTATATAATCTCGCCGCGCAGTCCTACGTGCCGACGTCGTGGGTGCAGCCGGTGCTCACCGGCGAGTTCACCGCGCTGGGTGTCACCCGGATTCTGGAGGCGATCCGCCTTGTGCACCCGGTCGCCCGGTTCTATCAGGCGAGCTCGTCGGAAATGTTCGGCAAGGTGACCGAGACGCCGCAGCGTGAAAGTACCGCGTTCTACCCGCGGAGCCCTTACGGCGTGGCCAAGGTGTACGGGCACTGGATCACGGTGAACTACCGCGAGTCTTACGATCTGTTCGCCGTCAGCGGAATTCTGTTCAACCACGAATCCCCCCGGCGCGGCATCGAGTTCGTCACCCGGAAGGTGACCGACGGCGTCGCCCGCATCAAGCTGGGACTCGCGAAAGAGCTCCGGCTCGGCAACCTGGACGCGCGGCGCGACTGGGGCTTCGCCGGCGATTACGTCGAGGCGATGTGGCGGATGCTTCAGCAGCCAGTGCCGCAGGACTACGTCGTCGGCACCGGCAGGACGCACAGCGTGCGCGAGCTGGTGCAGACCGCGTTCGCGCACGTGGGCCTCGACTATGAGAAGTTCGTGGTAGCCGACCCGAAATTCTATCGTCCGGCTGAGGTGGACCTCCTGCTCGCCGACGCGTCCCGCGCCCGCACCGAGCTCGGCTGGGCACCGACGGTCGACTTCGCAAGCCTCGTCGCGATGATGGTGGATGCCGACGTACGACGCCTGGGCGCGAGGCGGTGACGGGCAGCCCGTGAGGGTGCTGGTGACGGGGGCTGACGGCTTCGTCGGCCGGCACCTCGTCCGCGAGCTCGCCAGTGCCGGCCACGAGCCGATCTCGGCCGTGCGTCCGGGCGGCCGGGCGCCCGAGACCGGACGGACGGTCGCGCTCGAGCTGGAGAGTGGCGCAAGCGTCGCCGACGCCGTCGCGACGTGGCCCGACGCCATCGTGCACCTGGCCGCCGTGGCCTCCGGCCGTGAGGCGCGCCGGGATCCCGTCGCAGCCTGGGCGGTGAACGCGACCGGGACGGCTCGGCTCATCGAGGCCTCGATGCGGCTGCGCGACTCGAGAAACGCCGATCCCCTGGTGCTTATCGTGTCCACGGGAGAGGTCTACGGTGAGGGCCCGGGGGTTCCCCGCGTCGAGACCGACGGCCTCCGCCCCCAGTCGCCCTACGCGGCGAGCAAGGTGGCGGCCGAATTCGCCGCGCTGGAGGCCTGGTGGCGCACCGGGCTGCGTGTCATCGTCGCGCGGCCGTTTCCCCACACCGGTCGGGGACAGAGCCCGGTCTACGCGCTCCCGGCGTTCGTGGCGCGGCTGCGCGAGGCGCGCGCCACCGGCAAGACCGAGGTTGACACCGGCAATCTCGCGCCGGTTCGCGACCTGCTCGACGTGCGCGATGTCGTGCGGGGCTATCTGGCGCTGCTCGAC
>JACDDX010000149.1 GCA_013816685.1 Gemmatimonadales bacterium | reverse complement strand
CTCGGAATTCCACACTATGTGCTCAATCTGGAAGACCGCTTCAGCCTCCACGTGATTCAGAACTTCGTGAGCGAGTATGCGCGTGGGCGCACGCCGATCCCGTGCGTGCGGTGCAACTCGTTCACCAAGTTCCGCGATCTGCTCGCGCACGCGGACGCGCTCGACTGCGACCACATCGCGACCGGACACTATGCGGTCGCGCGGGACGGCGGACTGTATCGCGGCCGGGACCGCGCCAAGGACCAGAGCTATTTCCTGTGGGGCATCGACCGCGCGGTGGTCGAGCGCATGCTCACGCCGGTCGGCGCGCTGTCGAAACCCGAGACCCGTGCCTGCGCGCGGGCGCTCGGCCTTTCAACCGCCGACAAGCCCGAGTCGGTGGAGATCTGCTTCGTCCCGGATGACGACTACGCAGCCGTCCTGGAACAGCATCTCCCCGCTGACGCACCGGCGCTGGCGCCAGGCCCGCTCGTCACCACGTCCGGCGAGATCGTCGGCGAGCACCGGGGCTACGCGCGCTATACAGTGGGCCAGCGGAAGGGGCTGCCAGGCGGCGGCTCGGCACCCCGTTACGTCGTCGCGATCCGGCCGGAACGGCAGGAGGTGGTCGTGGGTCCTGCCGAGGCGCTCGACGGTCATCGGGTGACGCTGGACGAGCTGAACTGGCTGTCGGACCCGCTGGTCGAGGGCGATCGCTGCCACGCGCAACTGCGCTATCGGGCGCGCGCCGTGCCGGCGATAGTGCTCGAATCCTCGAGCGAGTTCGTCTCACTCGCGCTCGAGACGCCGGTGCGCGCCGTCGCACCGGGGCAGTCCGGCGTGCTCTATGGCGCTGATGACCGGGTGCTGGGCGGCGGCGTCATCCGCTGACGCCGGCCGCGACGCCGGCGCGCGCGTGAGACGCGCACGGCCTCAGTAGGGCAGGTCGGCCGACTCGGCGAATTTCTTGAGCAGCTGCTGCTGATCGTCGGTGAGCGTGCTGGGGACGGTGACCTGCACCTGCACGAGCTGATCACCCTTCCTGCCGTTGCGCTCCAAACCCTGGCCCTTGATCCGGAACCGCCGCCCGGGCTGGGTGCCGGACGGAATCCGGAGCACCACTTTTTTTCCGTCAAGCGTGCGCACCCGCAGCCGGCTGCCGAGCGCGGCCTGCGCCAGGTTGATCGGCACCTCGCAGACGAGGTCGAGCCCCTCACGGCGGAAGAAGCGATCATTCTGCACCTGGAAGGTGATGATCAGATCCCCTGCTGGCGCACCGGCACCCGCGGACTGTCCCTGCCCGCGGAGCCGGACCTTGCTGCCGTTCTCGGTCGCGGGCGGGACGGTGATGATGACGGTACGCTCGGTACGCACCTCCCCGGCCCCGCGACACGTCGGGCAGGCCTGCGAGGGCACCCGGCCGCGGCCGCGACACTGCGGACAAGGGCGGCTGACGGAGAAACCGCCCTGCCCGAACGTCACCGTCCCGCGCCCCTGGCACTCGGGACAGGTGGACCAGGTGGCACCCGGCGCACCGCCGCCTCCGGCACAGGTCGGGCACGTCTCGCTCACGGGCAGGGTCACCGGGATCTTGCCGCCCAGCATCGCCACGCGGAACGGCACCTCGACCACGGCCTCCAGCGTGTCGGCGCGCGGTTCTTCGCGACGACCGCGGCCGAAGATCGACGAGAAGATGTCCCCCAGGCCGCCGAACTCGCCGAAGCTCGCCGGATCGACCCCGCTGAAATCGGGCTCCGCCGTTCCGCCCGGACCTGGCCGAGGGCTCGCCGGACGACGTGCGCTCGGTTCGAACGCTCCGTAGCGGCGCATCTGGTCGTACTGCTTTCGCCTTTCGGGGTCAGACAAGGTGCTGTGCGCTTCGGAGATTTCCTTGAAGCGCTCGGCGGCCTGTGCGTTGTTGGGATTCGCGTCCGGGTGATACTGCTTGGCCAGACGGCGGTACGCCTTCTTGATGTCGTCCTTGCCGGCGGAGTCCGGAACCCCAAGGACCTGGTAAAAATCCTTCCCCGCCACCTCAGGCCTGACCCTCGCCGGAATAGACCTGCACTCGCGCAGGCCGCACCATCACGCCCTTGAACTTGTAGCCCGGCTGGAAGGTGGCGCTGACGGTGTGGTCCTTGTCGGGCCCGGGCGGCGGGATGATGGACACCGCTTCGTGCTCGGCCGGATCGAAGGCCTGCCCGGTCGGCGCGAGCCGCTCGACTCCCGCATCCTGCAGCTGCTTCCACAGCTTGCGATCGACCGCGCTCAATCCTTCGCGCAGAGTCGCCAGGGGCGTGCTCGCGTCGCTGGCCACGAGGCGGTCCAGATCGTCGAGCACGTCGATGATCCGGCTGACGAACCCGGCCTGGGCTCGGTCGCCGAGATCCGCCCGCTCGCGGGCGGTCCGCTTGCGGTAGTTATCGAACTCGGCCGCGAGACGGAGGTGACGCTCCTTGAGTTCGTGAAGCTCGCCCTCCTCCTCGGTCCGACCCCCTTCATCCGTCCGACGCCCTTCGCCGAACTCCGGCTGCGTCTCCTCGGTACGCGACGACGGCTCGGCGCTCATGTCGGTCGCGGCCAAGTCGGCACCATCGGCTGCCCGGCCCGTCGTGTCCGCCGGGTCCGACATGCCCGCGGAGGTGTGAATGGGGGACTCGCGGTCCTTGGACCTGTTCCGGAAATCAAAACGTTCACTCACTTGCGTTTACTCTCGAGAAATGGACCCGAATTATAGTGCCGTCCCGGGGCCGGCGGTGGGCGTGAGCCGGCGGCGCAGCAGATCCAGCGCGGCCTGTGTCGCGCGCAACCGGATCTCCCGCCGATCCCCGCCGAACATCGACGCGAGCGCCCTGGTCTCACCGTCGAGTGTAACCCCGAGCCAGACGGTGCCGACCGGTTTGGCCTCCGAGCCACCGCCTGGCCCCGCGACGCCAGTGACCGAGAGCGCGGCCTCCACCCCGAATACGCGTGCGGCACCCTCCGCCATCGCCCGGGCGACCGGCTCGCTCACCGCGCCATGGGCGGCGAGCATCGCCCCGGGCACGCCCAGAATCTCGCGCTTCACGGCGTTGTCATAGGCGATGATGCCGCCGACGAAGGTGGCCGAGCTTCCCGGCACGTCGGTCAGCCGCCCGCCCAGGAGACCGCCGGTGCACGACTCCGCGACGGCGAGATGCGCGCCCCGCCTCCGGAGCAGCTCGAGCACCAGCGCGGCGAGATCCTCGTCGTCCTGCCCGTAGGCGTGCTCACCGGCGCGCGCGCGGAGGAGTTCCGCCGAGGCGGTGAGGCGATCCTCGGCCTCGGCCGGTGAAAGATTCCAGGCGCTGAGTCGGAGATCCACGCCGGCCACACCGGGCAGATAGGCGAGCGTCAGCGGGGCGATGTCGTCCTCGATTTCGCCCAACCGCTCGGCGAGCGTGGATTCCGGGATGCCGGAAGTACGAACCACCCGCGAGCGCACCACCCGGCCGGAGCCGCGCTCCACGAGGCGGGGCACGACCTCCTGACGGAGCAGATTCCGCATCTCTCCCGGAACGCCCGGCAGCAGGACGACGAGGCCGGCGGCACCCTCGAGCCAGAGCCCCGGCGCCGTTCCCCACCGGTTCCGCAGCACGACAGCTCCGCGCGGCACCTCGGCCTGGATCCGGTTGCTTTCGACCGGGGTGCGACCGAAGCGGGCGTAGCGGGCCAGCACGTCATCCCAGACCGACGGATCGAATGCGAGTGGCGCGTCGAACAGACCTGCGATCACGCGCTTGCTGATGTCGTCCCGGGTCGGACCCAAACCGCCGGTGGTGATGACCGCACCGGTGCGTGCGAGGGCGGCGCCGACGGCGTCGCGGATGTCGGCCTCCCCGTCAGCCACGGCGGTGCGCCGGACGACGCGCACGCCGATCTCGCCGAGCGCGCGGCCGATCTCGGCGCCGTTGGTGTCGATCGTGAAGCCGAGCAGCAGTTCGGTGCCGATCGCGACCAGCTCTAGGTCCATCGGAAGTACACGGTCATCAGGGTCCGCCGCAGGCTCTGGGGCCGATCAGCTGTGGGGCGACTCCAGCATACGAATCCAGCAGGGCTACCGAATGCGTGTAAACCTGTATGGGTCACGCGACGACGAATAGTAGGTCCGATCCTCCAGCCGTTGCACCTGAGCGCCGTAGTAGTGTCGCAGCACGATCGGGAAGACGTTCACGGGAGAGATGGAATCGTACAGCAGGGCATTGCCCCCATCGGGCAGGTAGTACGCCCCGAATGGATCGGCCCGCTCCGCGACTTGCTCGGGAGTCGCAACGTCCAGCGGCTGGGGGCGGCCAAAGGGAAAGCGGCCATTGCCGTGGTCGCCCTGCAGAATGATCACGGGGCGCAGTGGCTGCTGCTGCAGTCGGTCGACCAAGGCGAGGAGGTTCGAGTTGACGCAGCGGATCTGCTCCACGTAAGCGACTCGAATGCGCCGGTCCTCCACCCGGTCCATGCGGCTCGGCCAATGCAGCGGTTTGGGCGTGCAGTTCGCTGTGAAGACATAGGGCTCGTGGGGTGTCAGAAGGTGGGCGAAGACGAATTTCGGTCCCGGCGACCGGGCCAACGCGCCGATCTGATCAAACTTCCACAGGATCAATTCGGGAGATTCTGGATTGAACGGCAGCGGATCCGCCCTGCATCTGGTCAGTCGACATCCCCAGCCGAAGATCGGCCGGAGCGGAGTAGTGCGGAGCCAGCTGGAAAAAAACTCTCGCCGGAGTCTAGGGTGCGCCTGACCACCCTGGGGAATGAGCAGGTCAGCGTGACGGTTCCGGGCCGTCGCGCCATACGCGGTCGGAAAGAAAATGACGCGATAGCCCAGGCCCTTCAGGAAGCGCTGCGTTCGGCTGTCCTCGATCATCGCGCGTGGGATCGCAAAATCGTTGCTCCGCTCGCCGAGCAATGCGGGTAGCCACTCCAGATACTCCCAATTGAGTGCCGCCGCGAGAGCTAGGTATGTAAGGGTGTAGTTGCTCCTGCTTGCCCGCGGCACGAAGAAGCCTCGCCCCTGGAGGGCGGAGACGAACTCCGCATTGTCGAACTGGTAATTTCTCTTCAGCGATCGCCCGCCCGTATACGCGTCTAGGACGATGAAATAGATATCCGGGAGATCCGACCTCGGGCGCGCAGACGCTGGCCCGGCAAGTGGCACGACCGGGCGCCAGCGTTGCCTCGTCCAACCCCGCGTGGTCAGCGTGAGCATGAGCAA
>JACDDX010000148.1 GCA_013816685.1 Gemmatimonadales bacterium | reverse complement strand
CTCCCGCACCGGTCGCACGCGCCGTCCGCTCGCTCGGCGCCGGTACCGTTGTCGCGGCCAGCTTCGATCGCGAGATCTCGTCGAAGACCAGTCACGCTGGTGACTCCGTGACGGCCACCGTCGCCACCGACATCAAGGACGTGAACGGGCGGGTCGTGATTCCCGCCGGCTCGCGCATGACGATGGCAATTGCCGTCATCCACGAGTCGGAGCGCAAGAGCGACAAGACCGGTCGGCTGACGCTCCAGCCGGTGTCGGTCGAGATCGCTGGACAGAGCTACGGTCTCAGCGGCAGCGCCGAGGCGCTCGACCGCACCCTGCGTGACCGGCCCACCAATGCCGGTGACGTGGCCAAGGTCGGTCTGGGTGCCGGCGCGGGTGCGCTGGTTGGCCGCGTGATCGGCGGCAACACCAAGGGTGCCGTCATCGGGGGCATCATCGGGGGAGCAGTCGGCGCACAGCGCGCGGTGGAAACTCAGGATCGCGATGTTGTCGTTCCCGAAGGCTCGCGTCTGATGGTCACCCTCGACGACGGCTTCACGCGCGAAGGCTGAGATCCCGCTCGCTCCCGAAGGTGTGATGACCGGCCGTCCCAGTGGGCGGCCGGTCGTCGTATGTGCCGGCCGACAGCCGGGTGCCCGCGTCTCGGCGCGGTTGTCTCGGTGATGGCAGGTGGTGGTCTTGCTTTTTGTCGGCATCTTCAGCTTCCATCGCATCGACAAACAATTTCTCCACTTTGACCCCGGCTTCCCCTCCGGTCCGCTAACCGCCGACGCGTCAACGGTGTTGTCGAGCCTGGGGGCGTGACGGCCCCCGGTGACCACGATGCCGCTCCTGCTGGACTCGATCTTGCCCATCCGCGCGTGGTTCCGGCCGCCCGGCCGGCCATTCCGACCCCGCGCGCCCCGTGAGAGCATGATTCGATGAGCGGTCTCAGCGATGTGCTGCCCAACATCCTCCCCGCCTTCCGCATCAGTGGCTCGGTGGCGGCGCGCGTGGGGCCGTCCCGAGTCCTGCTGGTCGCTCCGCAGCCGTTCTACGAGGACCGCGGAACGCCGATCGCCATCCGCCAGGTGGCGGAAGCGCTGAGCGAGCTGGGCTGGCGCATCGATGTCGCGACCTACCCGATCGGCCGACCGATTGAACTGCCCAACGTCGAGCTCCACCGCTGCGCCAATCCCCTCGGCTTTCGCCACGTCCCCGTCGGCTTCTCGCTGCGGAAGGTGCTGCTCGACGGCTGTCTGGTCGCCACGCTGCGCGAACGGCTTGCCCGCCAGGAATACGACTGCATTCACGCCGTCGAAGAAGCCGCGTTTCCTGCGGCGCTCTACGGCCGCCAGCTCGGTATTCCCGTGGTCTACGACATGGCGTCGTCGCTGCCTGAACAGCTCGCTTCGCACGCTGCGTTTGGCGGACCGGCGGCGCAGGCGGCGTTGCGTCGCTGCGAATCATGGCTGCTGCGGCACGTGGACACGGTGATCTGCAGTGCCGGGCTGGCGCCCAAGGTACGTGAGATCACGCCATCCACGCGGCTGCATCAGTGGCGCTTCTCCGGACTGCGTCCGCCGACCTCGCTGGCGGTGGATTCCCGTCGCGCCCGCGCGATGCTCGGCATCGGCGCCAACACGCAGGTCGTGCTGTACAGCGGCACCTTCGAGGCGTATCAGGGGCTGTATGACCTGGTGGATGCGGTGCCGCTCATCCTCGCCGCTGCGCCGGATACCGTATTCGTGCTGGTGGGCGCCCACGGGGCGGAGGGAGCGGCGATCAGGCGGCGAGTGGGCGCCCTCGGGCTGGATCACTCGGTCCGCGTGCTGGAGCGGCAGCCGCGGGAGCGGATTCCGCCACTGCTCGCGATGGCTGAAGTTCTCGTTTCCACCAGGGCTTTCGGTGGCAACCTGCCGCTCAAGATCTTCGACTACCTTGCCGCGGGCCGTTCAATCGTCGCGACCGACATTCCGTCGCACCGAAGTGTGCTGAGCGATGAGCGCGCGATGCTCGTGCCTTCCGGTGCTCGTCCGCTCGCCGGCGCGGTCACGACGCTGCTGCAGGATCCCGATCGGCGCGCGCTGCTCGCCGGGTCGGCGCGCGCCTACGCCGCCGCCCACCTGGGTTGGGCGGGATTCGTGGAGTCCATCGAACATCTCTACGACGGTGTCGTTGCCCGGAGTGCGGTCCGCTAGGGCGCTGCCTGACAGCTCCGCTGCCGGCGCGACTCAGGACCGTGCCCGCCATCTCGCCATCACCTGCGTCATTCCGCCCATCACCATCTCCCGCTCCGACAACCCCCGCGCGAGAATCATGTACGCCATCCCGTAGGTGACTCCGCCTGCCACGGCCACCGTCACCAGGGCGGGCGGTGAGTCGGTTCCGAGATGCTGCGACGCCAGGACGAGCACGAGCAGCATCAGCCCCGCGGGTGCGATCACCGGCGCCAGCACGCTCCGCCACATGGCGCGGCCGGAGATCCCGAGCGTCCGCATGGCGTAGGGCAGGACGATGCAGCTCGCTTCGATTGCGGTGGGAATCAGCGTCCCCAGCGCGACGCCGATGAGTCCGTACCTCGGCGCCAGCCCAATGGAAAGGCCGAGATTCGCCGCGGCCGAGCCCAGCGCGATGAGGGCGAGCGGCCGGTGGCGTCCCATGCCCTGGAGCACCGAACCGGTGGGCCACATCGCCGTATCGAGAAGAATGGCGAGCGCGAGGATCGTCACCAGCGGTCCGTAGCCGGCGTATGCCGGTCCCACCCAGGCGGCGAGGACCGGCCCGCCGAGCACGGCGAGGCCCCCGCTGAGGGGAGCGCAGAGCGCCAGAGTCAGCCGGGTGCCGGTGAGCCACACTTCGCGCAACCGGCCGCGGTCGTCCGTCGCATCGAGCGTGGCTGCGAGCGGCAGCAGCACCTTCATGAATTGATCGGTGAGCGTCTGCGGGATCTCGCCCAGCCTGCGCGCGAGGGCGAACGGTGTCACCGCGCTCACCGGAAGAAAGGCGGCGATGACCACCTCGTCCGTCTTGCTCTGCACCCGTCCTGCCACCTGCACCGCGAACACCGACGCGCTGAACGAAGCGATGGCGCGAACCCGCTCGTGCGCGGCGTCCCGCCACCCCGGCAGCAGACCGGGCGCAATCCGGCGGAGCAACCCGAGGTTGAGTGCCTGTGTCACCAGTGTCACGCCGATGTTCGCCGCGGTGATCGCGAGAATGCCGCCGCCCAGCAGCAGGACGGCGACGGTGGCCGCCGCCGAGAGCAGCGCGGCCGTGATGCCGACGAGGTTCAGGATATCGAACCGTCGAAGCCCTGCGAGGATGGCGGCTGGCACCGCACCGGGAATCGAGATCCCGATCCCGAGTCCCATCAGCATGACCAGCCCGCGCGCGGTCGCGTGCTGTGCCGGGGGTATGTGAAACAGAGTGGGGAAGAAGGGTGCGAGTATCAGCCCCAGCACGGCGGCGACCGCGCCGAGCGCTGTGTAGAGCAGCAGCGCGGTAGCGATCGTGGCGCGCGCCTCGCGTTCCTCGCCGCGGGTGGCATGGTGGGCGACGTACTTGATGACGGCGCCCGAGATGCCGAGATCGAGCAGCGAGCCGTACGCGACGACCGAGCCGACCAGCGCCAGGAGCCCGAAGTCGGTCGGCCCGATGTGCGCGAGCACGAACGGCGTCACGAGCAGGCCGATGGCAAGCATGACGAGCTTGCCCGCGTAGTTGCTCAGCGTGCCGTGCAGCACGCTTCGGCGGATCAGCGCGCCCGTCGCTCGGTCCACAGCCACCGTCCCGCTCCGGCGCAGAGGCCCGCCGCGAACGCCAGATCGCCGGCCGCGCGCCGGGGATGGCGGGCCAGTCGTTTGGGGAATCCGAACGCCAGCCTCACCAGATCGCTGCCGAACCGTCCGATCATGTACGGATCTCGGAGCGTGGCGTGCTTCGCGTAGTACGCGCCCTGGCCGCGCCCGTATGCCCAGCGCAATGGTACCCGCTCGGCCTCCGCGCGCCACGCGCGATGCCAGGCGATAGCATCCGGAGCGTAGGCGATGCGGTACCCTGCCTCGAGGAGCCGGAAGCCCAGGTCGTTGTCCTCCGCCGCCGGATAGCGGGTGCCGGGGCCCAGCCGCTCATCGAAGGGACCGATGGCCTCGAACGCGGCCCGGTGCATCGCCATGTTGCCGGTGTACAGAACGTCCCGGCCCGGCCGGCCGGCGAACGTCATCGGTGCGTCGGAGGTTTTCGTGGATGGGGCGAAGCCGCCCGGCGCCGCCGCCTCCTCCAGCACCCGCCCGGTCACGACGATCCGGGTGCCGGCGCCGAGCGCGCGTACCATCGCCCCGAGCCACCGGGACTCGACCCGCATGTCGTCGTCGAGAAAGGCGAGCAGGGAATGCCGCGCGTCGGTGACACCGGCATTCCGCGCCCGGCTGGCACCGCGCGTCGTGCTGGGCAGCCACCGAACAGCGCACTCCGGGGAGCCCAGCCCTGCCAGCACCGCGCCCTCCGGCGCGTCGCTCTGGTCCACCACCACGATCTCGGCCGGCCGCTGCTCCGCGGTCAGTACCGAGTCGACTGCCTCGCGGAGCAGCCGAGGACGGTTGCGCGAGCAGATGACTACGGACACGAGGGCCGTCATCGGCGTCGCGGCTCGGTCCAGAGCCATTCGATGAGACCCCGCAGCACGCCGGCGCCGTACACGACGTCTCCGATCGCTCGTCGCTGCCGCCGCACGATACGATATGGCAACCAGAGCACCCGCCGACCGAGGTCCCAGGTCACGCGTCCGAGGATATAGGGATCGCGAAGGCTGAGGTGCTTCGCGTAGAAGCCACCCTTGCCGCGCCCGTAACTCCAGCGCAGTGGCAGGAAGTCGCGCGCCCTGCGCCAGGCGCGATGGTACAGCACCGCACGCGGTTCGTACACGATTCGATAGCCCGCCTCCAGCAGGCGGAACCCGAACTCGTTGTCGTCCGCGGCCGGGAAGCGGCCACCGGCGCCGAGCCGCTCGTCGAAGGGCCCCACCTCGGTGATCGCCGAGCGGTACATCGCCATGTGCCCGGCCGCGAGCACGTCACTCCAGATGCGCCCGGCGTATTCGGCCGGAGCCGCGCTGTCCACCAGTGCCGGGGCGAAGCCGCCCGGACGGTCGGGCTCGGCGGCCAGCACGCGTCCGGTGACGACCGCGCGGGGCCCGGCCGCGATCAGGCCGCGCAGCAGGGTGCCGTAC
>JACDDX010000147.1 GCA_013816685.1 Gemmatimonadales bacterium | reverse complement strand
CCAAAGCGGCGGCCGCTAAGGCACCCGCGGCCAAGGCACCAGCCGCCACCGCGCCGGCAGCGAAGGGCACACCGCCGAGGTGATCGAACGCCCGGGGTTCGTGCTGCTGGAAGACGGCGCCTGGTTCTCCGGCTCGTTACCCCGGCCGGCCCCTACGGCATTCGGCGAGGTGGTCTTTACCACCAATCTGACCGGCTACCAGGAGACGTTCACCGATCCCAGCTATCTCGGCCAGATCGTGGTGATGACGGCACCCATGATCGGCAACTACGGGATCAACGTCGACGACATGGAGTCGGCGGGTCCACAGATCAGCGGCGTGGTGGTGCGCGAGCTCGCGCGGCATCACTCCAACTGGCGCGCGTCGCAGAGCCTGGGGGATTGGCTCGCGGCGGCGGACGTGCCCCTGATAGAAGGCGTGGATACCCGGCGGCTTACCCGGCACATCCGCGAGCGCGGCGCCATGCGCGGTGTGATCGCCGAAGGCAGCGAGCCCGACGCGGCGCTGACCGCCTCGCTGCTGGCCTCGCCCTCCATGGAAGGTCTCGACCTCGCCTCGCGGGCTACCGCGGCCGGGTCGCATTCGGAGGGTGAAGGGCCGCACGTCGTCGCGTATGACTTCGGGATGAAGCTCAACATCGTCCGGATGCTGGTCGCGGCGGGATGCCGAGTCACGGTGGTACCGGCGGGCACGTCAGCCGCCGCGGTCCGCGCGCTCGGGCCCGACGGCCTGTTTCTCTCGAACGGTCCGGGCGATCCGGCGGCGGTGAGCTACGCGCTCCCCATCATTCGGGACCTCGGCGGCGAGGGGCTCCCGACCTTCGGCATCTGCCTCGGCCATCAACTGGTCGGGCTCGCCTTCGGCGGCAAGACCACGAAGATGCCGTACGGTCATCGGGGGGGAAATCATCCGGTGCAGGATTGCCGGACAGACCAGGTGCTGATCACCACCCAGAACCACGGATTCGCCGTCGTTGGCGACGAGGATGGCGTGCCGGGTGCACCATCACTCGAAGTGACGCACCTCAACCTCAACGACGGCACGATCGAAGGCGTTCGACATCGAGAACTGCCGCTGTTCGCCGTGCAGTACCACCCCGAGGCGGCGCCCGGACCTCACGATGCCTTCCCGCACTTCGATGAATTCCTGCGCTCCCTGGCGCAGCGCAGCGCGAGCTGAGCTTCCAACCTCTTGACAGACAACAGGTAAGCCAATATCATCGCCGGGTAGGAGGCCGTCCCGCGCACCGCGTGTCACCCTTCTGGGGGATGCATGACGAAGGCCGATCTCGTGGAACAAGTCACTGCTTCGATCGCGAAGACCGCCGGGCCCATGATCTCGAAAAAAGATTGCGCCCGGGTCGTCGACGCCTTTCTCGAGGCGGTCAAGGAAGCGCTGCAGCAGCAGCAGAACATCGAAGTTCGCGGCTTCGGCACCTTCAAGATTCGGCGCCGGAAGACCCGGATGGCGCGGAACCCCCGCACCGGCGATCCGGTCGAAGTGGCCGCGCGGCCGGTCCCCGTGTTCAAGCCGAGCAAAGAGCTCCGGGCTCTGGTCGCCGAGGAGCCGGTTCCCGCCGAGGAGCCGGTGCAGGGCGGGCCGCTGATGTAGACCCCGTCCAGCCGTCGCTGGTCGCATGGGGCCGCCAGGCTGTCGCCGGGTGGCCCCGCGCGTGTCCGGCCGTGCCCCATTCGCGAGTATCTTTCCCCCATGACTTCCGCCGCTCCCTCCGTGGTGACCCTCCGGGTGCTCCTGTTCGGCAGCTATGCCGACGTGCTCGGTCGCGAGTCCCTGGAGATCATACTCGATGCGCCGGCCCGGATTCGCGACGCCATCGAAATCCTGCGCCGGCTGCCCGGTGGTGACCGCCTGCCCCCGAAGCCCTTGTGCGCACTCAATCTCGAACACAGCACGCCGGACGCCTCTCTCAGTCCGGGGGACGAGCTGGCCGTGCTTCCACCGCTGGCGGGGGGCTGAGGCCGGTGTACCTCCAGGAGACGCCTCTGGACCTGGCGGCTCTGGTGGCGCGCGTCGCCTCCGCGGATCGCGGCGGCATCGCCTGCTTCATCGGAAATGTGCGGGACCACCACGGCGGCCGGGCGGTGCGTCGGCTGGAGTACTCGGCCTATCTAGCGATGGCGGAAGCGGAATGCGCCCGGATCGTCGCGGCGGCCGAGAACCGCTGGCCGGTGGCGGTGGCCCTGGCGCATCGGATCGGCGGACTCGACATCGGTGAGGCCGCGGTGGCGGTGGCCGCGGCGGGTGCGCACCGGGATGAGGCATTCGACGCCTGCCGCTACGTGATCGAGGAGGTCAAACGGCGGGTGCCCATCTGGAAGCGGGAGTTCTATACCGACGGCACCGTGCTCTGGGTCGATCCGACCGCCGAGCACGCGAGCGTGCCGGCATGACGCTCGACGCGCTGCAGCGACCGCTCCGCAGTCTTCGCATCTCGGTCACCGACCGCTGTAACATGCGCTGCCGCTACTGCATGCCCGAGGACAGCTATTCCTGGCTGCCGCGCGCGTCGATCCTCACCTTCGAAGAGACCGAGCGGCTGGCCCGGATCGCGGTCTCACTCGGGGTCGACAAGCTCAGGGTGACCGGGGGCGAGCCACTGCTCCGGCATGATCTTCCCGATCTGGTCGCCATGCTGAGGTCGATCGCCGGCGTGCGCGACCTGGCCATGACCACGAACGGGATCCTGCTCGCTCCCCGCGCGGCGGCGCTCCGGCGGGCCGGACTTCGCCGAGTGACGATCAGCCTGGACACCCTTCGGGCCGAGCGGATGGCCTCGTTCGCGCGGAGTCCCCGCCACGCCGACGTGCTCGCCGGCATCGAGGCCGCATCCGGGGCCGGGTTCGAATCGGTCAAGCTGAACAGCGTGATCATCCGCGGCTACAACGACGACGAGCTCGAGGCGCTTCTCGAGTTCGCCCGGCGGCAGCGCGCCGAGATGCGATTCATCGAGTACATGGACGTGGGCGGCGCCACCGACTGGGCCATGACGCAGGTCGTGTCGCAGCGCGAGATTCTGGAACGTCTGGGCGAGCGCTACGGTGCAATAGAGGCACTCAGGGAGCACGACTGGGCGCCCGCCGAGCGGTTCCGACTGCCCGATGGCACCGTCTTCGGCGTCATCGCCTCCACGACGGCGCCGTTCTGCCGCACCTGCGACCGGAGCCGGCTGACCGCGGACGGCACCTTGTACACCTGTCTCTATGCGGACACCGGCCTCGACCTCCGCGATCCGCTCCGACTGGGCGCTTCCGACGAGGAGCTGGCACGGCTCATCGCCGATCGCTGGAGCGGGCGCACCGACCGTGGCGCGGAGTTGCGGGCGGCTTCCCCCGGGCGGGGGGTGCTCTACCAGGTCGAGACGCTCCGGGCCGACCCCCGAAAAGAGATGCACACGCGAGGCGGGTGATGGGGGTGCACGTCGCCCTGATCGAACCCCGCATCCCGCCGAACACCGGCAACATCGCCCGCCTCTGCGCGGCCACCGACACCCCACTCCATCTGGTCGAGCCGCTCGGCTTCGCCATCGACGACACCCAACTCAGGCGCGCCGGTCTCGATTACTGGGAACACGTCGATCTGTGGCTTCACCCTGGCTGGCGCGCCTTCCGCGACGCTGTCGCGCGTGAGCGCTGCCTCTACTTCTCCGCCAATGCGACCCGCCTGCTCTGGTCGGCGAAGGTCGCACCGAACAGCGTGCTCGTCTTCGGAAACGAGACGGAGGGAATGCCGGAGCGGATTCTCGCGAAGCATCGCGAGCAGTGCTTCCGGATCCCCATGCGCGGGCCGGTCCGCAGCCTCAATCTGGCGACGGCGACCGGCATCGTTCTCTACGAGGCACTGCGGCAGCTGGAGGGCTCAAGTGCCCACGCGAGCGCGGGATGACAGTCGCTAGGGGACGCGATATATTGCCGCTCCCAAGCGACATCACCTCGCCGCACGTCCGTCGGCAGACGCCTGACCCTCATATCTGTGAGCAATCACGATGCTCGGGAAAGTGGCCGTTATCGGGGCTGGTAACGTGGGCGCGACCGCCGCGCAGCGCGTGGCAGAAAAGCATCTCGCGCGGTCGGTGGTGATGATCGACGTGGTGGAAGGGGTCCCGCAGGGGAAGGCGCTCGACCAGTGGCAGTCGGGCCCGATCGAGGGGTTCGATGCGCGTGTGGTCGGCGGACAATCGTACGACCTGGCCGCCGGCGCCGAGCTCTTCATCATCACCGCCGGCATCGCGCGCAAGCCCGGGATGAGCCGCGACGACCTGGTCAAGACTAACGCCGGGATCGTGCGCTCTGTGGCCGAGCAGATTGCGCGGGTCGCGCCGGACAGCATCATGGTGGTGGTCTCCAACCCGCTCGACGTGATGTGTTACGTCGCCATGAAGGCGAGCGGGTTCCCCCGCGAGCGGGTCATCGGCATGGCGGGCGTACTGGATACCGCCCGCTACCGGATGTTTCTCGCCGAAGCGATCGGCGTGTCGGTCGAGGACATTCAGGCCATGGTCCTCGGCGGTCACGGCGACACCATGGTTCCCCTCGTCTCCTACACCGCCGTCTCCGGCATCCCTGTCACTCAACTGCTCGACCGCGAGCGGCTCGACGCCATCGTCACCCGCACCCGTGACGGCGGCGCCGAGATCGTCGGCTTCCTCAAGACCGGCTCCGCCTACTACGCGCCCAGTGCCGCGGCCGTGCAGATGGTCGAGGCGATCGCGCTCGACAAGAAGCGGATCCTCCCCTGCGCCGCATGGCTGCAGGGCGAATACGGGCTCAAGGATGTGTTCTGCGGGGTACCGTGCAAGCTGGGCCGCGGCGGGTTGGAGCAGGTGGTGCAGGTCCGGTTGACTGAGGCGGAGCAGGCCGAGCTGGAGAAGTCGGCCGAGGCGGTGCGGGTGACGCAGGCGACCCTCGACGGCCGAGGAGGGTGATGACCCGGCTGCAACTGCTGTGGAACTCATCCACGGGCAAGAAGATCCTGATGGCGCTCACCGGCATCATCTGGGTGGGCTATCTCCTCACCCACGTGCTCGCCAATCTCCTCGTGTTCGGCGGCCCAACTCGGCTCAATGCCTACAGCGCCTTTCTGCACGGGACCGGCTCGGCGCTGTGGGCGCCGCGGCTGGTGCTCATCGCGGCGCTCGTCATCCACATCGTGGCCGCGGCACAGCTCACCGGCCGCCGGCAGGCGGCGCGGCCGCTGG
>JACDDX010000146.1 GCA_013816685.1 Gemmatimonadales bacterium | reverse complement strand
GGTGTGGGTCGCCCGCGCGGCGGCACGGTGGATCTGATCGTGGGGCGTGGCCCCGCCGGGGCCGCCACGAGCCCGGCGGGAACCCCGTGACGGCCCGCATCGCGCCGAGCGTGCTGGCGGCCGACCTCGGCCGGCTCCGGGAGCAGATCGAGCAGGTCACCGAAGGCGGCGCTGATTTCATTCACGTGGACGTCATGGACGGGCACTTTGTTCCCAACCTCAGCTTCGGCGCGCCGGTGATCCGCGCGCTCCGGCGGCTCACCGACCTCCCACTCGACGTGCACCTCATGGTCCAGTATCCCGAGAATTACATCGCCGAGTTCGCAGAGGCGGGCGCGCGCTGCTTCACCTTCCACCCCGAGGCGACCGTGCACGTGCAGCGGCAGCTCGCGGCGGTTCGCGAGCACGGGATGCTCGCCGGCCTGGCGCTCAATCCCGCCGCGCCCCTCGCCATGATCGAGGAGACGCTGGACGACCTCGACCTGGTGCTGATCATGTCGGTGAATCCCGGCTACGGGGGCCAGTCCTATCTGCCGCAGGCCAGCGACAAGATCCGGCGCACGCGCACGCTGCTCGACAGCGCCCGCTCGCGCGCGATGCTCGAGGTGGACGGCGGCATCACCAGTGGCACGATAACGGAAGCGTGGTCAGCAGGCGCCGATACGTTCGTCGCGGGCACGGCAGTGTTCGGCACCCAGGACCCGGCCGCGGCCGTGCGCGATCTTCGGCGGCGCTGCGCCGTGGCGGTCTGATCGATGTCACGGCAGTGGACGCTGGTCGCCATCATCGTCGCCGGACTCGCCGCGGGCGCCTGGGCGCTCACCCGCTTCGCGCCCGAAACCGATCGGGTCGCGGTCGGTGCGCCGGCGCCGGACTTTCGCGCGATCGACCTCGCCACGGGCGACTCGGTCTCGCTCCGGGAGCATTATCGCGGCTCGGTCACGCTGGTCAACATCTGGGCGACCTGGTGCGAGCCCTGCAAGATCGAGATGCCCGCCATGGAGGCGCTCTACCGCTCTCTGGCACCACGCGGATTCAAGATCGCCGCCGTCAGCATCGATGAAGGTCCTCCCGAAGACGTGCAGGCGTTCCGCCAGAAGCTCGGGCTCAGCTTCGACATCCTGCAGGACCGGAGCACCCGCATCCAGCAGCGCTACCAGACCACGGGCGTGCCCGAGAGCTTTCTGCTCGACCGCAACGGCGTCGTGCTCAAGCGCGTGATCGGCGCGCACGACTGGAACTCGGCGGCCAACCGGGCACTGGTCGAGCGCCTGCTGAACGACACCGGGCGCTAGGGTGCGGGCGGATAACGGCGGCTGGATTCTCGCGATCGAGACCTCCTGCGACGAAACCTCGGCTGCGGTCCTGCGGGTCGGATCGGGACCGCCGGCCTTGGCCGGGCTGGTCATTCTCTCGCAGGACGTCCACCGCATCTTCGGCGGCGTGGTGCCCGAGCTGGCGAGCCGAGCCCACGTCCGCGCCATCGGCCCGGTGGTGGACCGCGCCCTCGCCGATGCCGGCATCGCGCTGGAGGACGTCATGGCCGTCGCAGTGACGGCGGGCCCCGGTCTCGTCGGTGCGCTCCTCGTCGGCGTCATGTACGCGAAGGGGCTCGCCTGCCGGCTGGAGGTGCCGCTGCTCGGCGTCAACCATCTGGAAGGCCACCTGTTCGCCCCGACGCTGGAACACGCCGATCTCGATTCGCCGTTCGTCGGCCTGCTGGTGAGCGGCGGCCACACGATGCTGCTCGACGTGCCGGCGTGGGGCCGCTACCGGCTGCTGGGACAGACCCTCGACGACGCGGCCGGCGAGGCGTTCGACAAGGTCGCCAAGCTGCTGGATCTGGGGTATCCGGGCGGCCCGGCGATCGAGCGGCTCGCGGCCACCGGGATCGCCGGGCGGTTTCGCTTCCCGCGGCCGATGCTCGCCGATCTGGAGCGCGGTGGCCCGGGACGCTACGCCTTCTCCTTCAGCGGACTCAAGACGGCGGTGCTGCGTGCGGTCCGGGCGAGTGACGATCTGGCGCGCGACCGGGCCGACCTCGCCCGGGGCTTCCAGGACGCGGCGATCGACGTGCTCGCCGCCAAGACGGCGTACGCGGCGGCGGAGCTGGGGTACGAGCGGGTGATGATCGGGGGTGGGGTCGCGTGCAATCGCGCGCTGGTGGAACGGGTGGAGACCCGGCTGGCGGGCTCCGCCATGGTGCGCGTAGCTTCCCCGCGGCTCAACACCGACAACGCGGCCATGATCGGCGCCGCCGGCGCGTGGCGGCTCGCGCGGGGCGAGCGCAGCGGGTGGGACCTCGAGCCGCGTGACGATCTGCCGATCCCCGGCCTCGAGCCGGCCGACCTCTCATCCGGGGCACCCGCATGACCGTCTATCCCCTCGTCCTGCACCTGGGCCCGCTCGAGATCACGGGCTACGGCGTCATGATGATGGTGGCGTTCCTGATGGGTGGCTGGCTGGTCACGCTGGAGCTGCGACGCCGCGGTTTCGCCGAGGACTATGCGGCCGACATGGTCGCTGCGGCGGTGATCGGCGGCATCATCGGCGCGAAGCTGTGGTACGTGGCGCTGACCCGCGATCCCTCCGCCCTTCTCTCCCGCGGCGGCCTGGTGTGGTACGGCGGCTTCATCGGCGGGGCGCTGGCGGTGATGCTGAACGGATGGCGGCTCAAGGTTCCGCTCCGGTGGACCATGCAGCTCGTCGCGCCGGCGCTCGCCGCAGCCTACGCCCTGGGCCGGGTCGGCTGCTTTCTCGTCAATGACGACTACGGCCGTCCCAGCAGCCTTCCCTGGGCGGTGCGCTTTCCACGCGGCCTGCCACCCTCGACCGCCGGGAACATGGAGCACCTCTTCGGCATCCCGGTTCCTCCCGGTACGCCACCCGGCACCGTGCTCGCCGTGCATCCGACGCAGCTCTACGAAACCGGACTCATGCTCCTGGCGTTCGCCGTGCTCTGGCGGCTTCGCCGCGGGGAACGGCCGATCGGCTGGCTGTTCGGGCTGTACCTCGTGTTCGCCGGGGTCGAGCGGTTCGTCGTCGAGATCGTCCGCGCCAAGGACGACCGCTTCCTCGGTCCGTTCACGCTGGCGCAGCTCACCAGCGTCCTGCTGATCCTGATCGGGAGCGCGCTCGTGGTCGCGTGGCAGCGCGGTGTCAGTCCGGCGCCGGGTGAGTATCTGGCCACCGGTAAGGGCCGCGGCGCGTCCAGGAGTTCTGCGGTTCGGTAGGGCCCGGGTGCGAGACTAGGGCCGGCCTCCGTGAGCTGCAGCCAGGTCGTGCGCCGCGACAATGAGCCCGTCCTCATCGGCGTAGACGAACTGACCCGGAATCCACTCGATGCCGGCGAACGCCACCGGGACGGACTCCTCGCCACTGCCACGCTTCCCGCTCTTCATCGGCGCCGTCGCCAGGGCCCTGACGCCCACCGCCGTCCCGCCGACCTCGGCGGAGTCGCGGATGCAGCCGTGGACGATGACGCCCGCCCAGCCGTTGTCCCGTGCCAGCGCCGCGAGGTTACCACCCAGGAGTGCACAGCGGGTCGAGCCGCCGCCGTCGACGACCAGCACCCGGCCGTTCCCGGGCGCCTCGAGCAGTGAGCGGACCCTCGCGTTGTCGTCCTTGACCCGCAGCGTCGCGATGGGGCCGGCGAACCGGCGTACGCCACCGAAGTCGCGGAGGATCGGCGCGGCGGCGTGGACCGCGTCCGGGAAGGCGTCGCACAGATCGGGCGTCGTGAACTCCACGGTCAGCGCGCCTGCCCGGCGACGGTCACGTGCCCTTTCATACGCTCCACCTCCGCACGCAGCTCGGCCAGATCGGCCTCCATCCGCTCCAGCGATCGAAGCAGCTCGGTACCCGCGCCGGGGGCGCCGGACTGCTGCGACGCGACGGGCGTCGGCCTCCGGCGCAGCCGCTGTCGCCGCGGTGCGGCGGCACCAGGCACCATGACCTGCGCCACCCGCAGACGGCGCGGTACGATGACGAAGGTCCACGCCAGCGCGGCGAGCGCCAGCACGAGCAGCAGCGCCTGGGCCGCGAGCGATTCGAGCGTCGGATAGATGCCCAGCGCGGGGATGCGCGGCGCTGCAGGCAGGATCGTCGTCCCGACGAGCCCACCTTCCTGCAGCTCGGCGACCCCCTTCCCGGCGAACACGAAGGCCATGTAGTAGAGGAACGCGCTGGTGAACCCGAAGAACGGCTTCAGCGGCAGCCGGATCCCGAACCGGTTGATCGCGAGATAGACGCCGACCATCACCACCGATCCCGCCACCATCCCGCCGACCACCGGCATGGCCCCGCCGGGGCCACCCGAGACGAACAGCGCCTTGTAGAACAGGATCGTCTCGAACCCTTCGCGGTAGACCGCCAGAAACGCCGCCGACGCCAGCGCCAGCGCCGATCCGCTGGTGACCGCGTCCTGGACTTTGCTCTTCACGAAGTGATTCCACTTGGCGACTTCCATTTTCGACAGCAGCCAGTAGCTCACGTAGAAGAGCACGCCCGTCGCCACGACCATCGTGGCACCCTCGAGTGCCTCGCGTC
This sequence comes from Gemmatimonadales bacterium, assembly GCA_013816685.1. Classification (GTDB taxonomy): domain Bacteria; phylum Gemmatimonadota; class Gemmatimonadetes; order Gemmatimonadales; family GWC2-71-9; genus JACDDX01. The sequence continues at coordinate 677 of JACDDX010000146.1, read as the reverse complement.
TGGCGGGCGTGATCTGGAAGATGGTCTCGAGCGCGATGGCGGTCAGGACGCTCGCCCCTACGGCCGCGCCGACGCCGACGTTCACGTCACGCTTCCGCTGCGCGGCGCCCATCTTCACGAGGAAGGTCATGAGCGCGCCCACGATGAGGATCGCCTCCAGACCCTCGCGCACCAGGATCACGAACGACTGCAGGAACAGGTTCGCCGGCGAGAGATCGTCGCCCAGCACCCGCTCCGCCTTCTCGAGATCGCCATAGAGCTGGGCCCGGATCGCGGTCAGCTCGGCGGCCGTGGCGCCGCCCGCCGCCCGCGAGCGCAGCGCCGCGAACGCAGCCTCGAGGTCGGTGGCCAGGCCCGGGTTCTTGGCCCGAACCGAGCGCTCGACCTGCTCGAAGGTCATGTACGCATCGAACGCCCGGCTGCTCGCCGACGAATCGCCCTGGCGGGCCAGCGCGTACGTGCTCTCCACCTGGCTGCGGACCCGCGCGAATACCGCGGAGCTCGCGGCCGCAGAGGCGTCGGCCTGGAAGCTCCGGACCCGCGCCACATGGCCCAGCGCGACCGGGCCGGCCCCATGCTCACCCAAGGCGTGAATCAGCGCGTCATCGCTCATCCGGCCGGTCGTGGCGAAGGCGCGGAGCGAAGCCGGCACGTCGCCGGCGGCGGCGGGGAGACGA
>JACDDX010000145.1 GCA_013816685.1 Gemmatimonadales bacterium | reverse complement strand
CGGCAACACCGATCTCGATCATTACCGGGACCACGGCGCAGTGCCGGGAGCGGTACGCGGGACATCTGCTCGGGATCAGCATCGGCGCCGCGGTGGATACGGTCCACTTCCCCGGGTTGCCGGTCTCGACCACCCAGGTGTCCGTCGGCTCGATCTTCGGCGTCGCGATCGCCCGGGGCGGCGCGGGTGCCGGTGACAGCCGCGGCGTGATCCGCGCCATTCTCACGGCCTGGGTGACGACGCTGCCGCTCGCGGCGGTCATGGGCGCCGCCGGGTATACGCTCCTCCGATAGCCGCGACACAGGAGGTGACGGTCGAACCCCGGTACCGACCGTTACCTGTATTGTTCCCCTCACTGCCTTCATCATCACCCGTAACCAGGATCGCTCCGTGAGCCGGACCCGTTCTGTCGCGCGTGCCGCGCTCGGCACCGCGCTCCTCGCCGCCTGCGCCTCCAGTGGGCGGGCGACGCCCGCCGTCACACCCGCGACCGCGACCGCCGACAGCGGGTCCCGCGACAGCACGCCCGGCGATACGATCCGCACCCGGCTAGCCGGCACCGATTCGACCGCATCCGATTCCACCAGCCCCGAGGGTCCGCTCAAGCACACCGCGACTCCTACCTCGGCGCCCATCACGCCTGCCGATCTCCGCTCCCGGCTCTACGTCTTCGCCGACGACTCGATGATGGGCCGCGAAGCGGGCACCCAGGGGAACGTGAAAGCGACCGACTACCTCGCGGCGCAGGCCCGACAGATGGGACTCGAGCCCGCCGGCGAGAACGGCACCTGGTTCCAGACGGTGCCGCTGGTGGCGGGGCGACTCGATCCCGCGTCCACCCTTTCCGTCGCCGGCAAACGGCTCGCGCTCGGCACCGACGCGCTACCGCTTCCGATTCTGTCGGCCTCGCTGCCGTTCGGCGACTCCATGCAGGCGACCCGTGCGGTGTCGATCTACGCCGGCCGGGTTGGTGAGGACCTGAGCCCTGGCTTCCTTGCCTCCACCGCGGGCAAGCTGGTGGTCTTCTCGCCCCCGCTCGGTCCCGACGGCAAGCCGCTCTGGCGCTTCTTCGGCGGCGTCCCGCCGCTGCCGAAAGCGGCCGGCATCGCGGTGGCGTCGCTCGACATCACGCCACCCGAGGTCGTCGACTACTTTCGCGCGCCGCATCTCACGATCGAGGGCGACAGGGCCAAGGGCGACACGACGGAAGCGGGCCCCGGCGGGCCGGCGGCCATCCTGCTCACCCCAGCGGTCGCCACGAGGCTGTTCGGAAAGCCGCTCGCCGGGCTCACCCGCGGCGCCACCGGCAAACCGGTCAGCGGCACGATCCGCTTCACCGACGGTCCCACCGATGCACCGGCCCGGAATGTCGTCGCCGTCCTGCGCGGCAGCGACCCCGCCCTCCGGAACCAGTACGTCGCGCTCGGCGCCCACAACGACCATATCGGGACCCACTCGACGGCGGTGGACCACGACTCTCTCCGCGCGTTCAATACCGTCGCTCGGCCGGAAGGAGCCAACGGTCCCCCGGCCCAGCCATCGGCCGGCGACCTCGAGCAGATCAGCCACGGGCTCGACAGCGTGCGCGCGCTCCGGCCCGCACGGGCCGACTCCATCGCCAACGGGGCGGACGACGACGGCTCGGGCTCGGTGACGCTGCTCGAGATCGCCGAAAACCTCGTCAAGGGACGGGCGAAGCCGAAGCGATCGGTGCTCTTCGTGTGGCACACGGGTGAGGAGAAGGGGCTCTACGGCTCGCAGTGGTTCACCGACCATCCAACCGTCCCGCTCGATTCGATCGTGGCGCAGATCAACATCGACATGGTCGGGCGCGGATCTGCGGTGGACACCCGGGGAGGCGGGCCCCGGGCACTCGGACTCGTCGGCTCCTGGCGACTGTCCACCGAGCTGGGGGACCTCATCGAGCAGGTGAACCGGGATGAGGGACACGCCATGCGGCTCGATTACGCCTACGACGCCAACGGCCACCCCGACAATGTGTACTGCCGGAGCGACCACTACATGTACGCCCGGTACGGCGTTCCTATCGCCTTCTTCAGCACCGGTCTCCACCGGGACTATCACCAGGTGACCGACGAGCCGCAGTACATCGACTACGCCCATATGTCCCGGGTCGCCAGCTTCGTGCGTGACGTCACCCTCGCCGTGGCCGATCTGGGGCACCGCCCGCTGGTGGACAAGCCCCGCCCCGATTCCAAGGCGCCGTGCCGGCAGTGACGTGAGGCAGGTCACCGCCGAACCCCGGGCTCACGGGTATGTTGCGCCTTGCTGAACGGCCGTCAGGGCCGAGCGGTTTTTATCCTGTCCCACGCCCCATGGAGGTAGAATGCGTACCATGTTTGCCGCGCTGTCACTGGTCCTTGCTCTTTCGGCGTGCGACAAGAAGGCCGGCAATGAGTCCGGAAACGTGAACGATCGCTCCGGCACCGACACGAACGTGACGTCCACGACTGTCAAGGACACCACGATCGTCAGCGCCGACACGAATATCGACGTGGACACCACCAAGTCGACCGATCACGGTCCCGCTGCCAAGAAGAGCGCCAGGTAATACCGTCGTTCAGTAGCGCCGTCTGCGGCTCCGGCCGCAGATGCGCAAAGGCCCCGCGAGTCGCGGGGCCTTTGTCGTACGCGGCACCTCGGCGTCCGCCTAGTGGTCGCCGGGCGTCGCCGCCGCTTCCCGCATCACCGACATCACCGCGCGGGCGAGCGCGTCCGGTGTGAACGGCTTCTGCAGAAACGGGGCATCGCTGGGCAGCAGCCGGCGCAACACCACGTCGTCGCCGGAGTAGCCCGAGATGAAGAGCACCGGCATGTCGGGCCGAAGCTTGGCGAGCCTGTCCCTGAGCTGGCGGCCGTTCAGGTGCGGCATGATGAGATCGGTGACGACGATGTCGGGCGCCGCTCCCTGGCGGATCAAGGCGAGCGCGTCCCGTCCGTGTTCGGCGGCCAGCACCGTATAGCCCTGGAGCTCCAGCGTCCGCACCGCCAGATCGCGCACCGCCGGCTCGTCCTCGACCACCAGCACGGTCCGGCCCGGTCCCAGGTGCGGACCGCTGAGCCGCGCTGCCCCGCCGCCGTCGCGAGTGCCCGCGGTCGTCGCTGGCCCGACCTCCGGCCAGTACACCTCCATGGATGTCCCCCGCCCCACCTCGCTCCGCGCCCAGATGTAACCGCCGTTCTGCCGCACGATCCCGTAGACCATGGAAAGGCCGAGCCCGGTGCCTTCACCGATGGGCTTGGTGGTAAAGAACGGCTCGAAGATGCGGGCGAGCGTGTCGGGGGCCATGCCCTGTCCGGTGTCATGGACGCTGAGCCGCACGTAGCGACCTGGCGGGACCGGACCGCGCGCCGGACCGTCCGGACGCCGACTGATTTCCACCGGCTCGACGCCGATCGTGATGCGGGCGCCGGTGTCGGTCGCATCGCGCGCGTTGGCGACGAGGTTGATGAGCACCTGTTCGACCTGGGCGGGATCGGCGTGGACCGGTGGGTCGCCGCGGGAGGACGCAACGGTGAGCGTCTTGTCGTTGCCGAGCAACTGCTGCAGCACCGGTGCGAGGCCGGCGACGACATCGTGGAGATCGAGTGCCCGCGGCTGGGTGATCTGCTGCCGGCTGAAGGCGAGGAGCTGCTGGCTGATCCGGGCTACCCGGTTGGCCGCCTGGAGCACCTGCCGCATATCCGGCGCCTGCTCGTGGGTCGGGCCCAGCGCGCGGAGCACGAACTCGCCGAAGCCGAGCACGGCTGTTATCTGATTGTTCACCTCGTGCGCGACGCCACCGGCGAGCGTGCCCACGGCCTGGAGCCGCTGGGCATCGTGCAGCTCACGCTCGGTCCGGCGCTCCGCCGTCATGTCCCAGAACAGCACGACGCCCGCGATCACCGCGCCTGAGGCGTCGCGCACCGGCGCGGCGTTGACGCTGAGATCGAGCCGCCGGCCGTCGGGATGCTCGACCTGCAGCACCTCGTTGCGGATGGTTTCGCCGTCGCGGATCGCCCGGTCGAGCGGCCACTCGCCACGTCCGATTACCGTGCCGTCCTCGCGCAGCCCGCGCCACTGGCCGCTCTGTTCGTCGATACTCGACGCCTGCACTCCCAGGATCTGCGTGACCTTGGCATTCGCGAAGAGGATCCGGCCCGACGCCGCATCGGCGATCGTGATCGCGAGCGGCGACTGTTCCAGCACGGTGAGGAGCTGGCCCCGGTCGGCGTCGCGCTCGGCGGCCAGCAGCCGCGCCGCTTCCCGTCCCTGCACCAGCTCGGTCACATCGCTCGCGACGACGGCGATCCCCTCGACCGCGCCGCTCTCGTCGACAAGGGGCTCGTAGACGAAGTTGAGGATCACCGTCCCGGGCTCGCTGCCATGCCGCACGAGCTGCACGCTGAGCTCGCGCCCGAGGTACGGCCGGCCGGTGGCGAACACCTCGTCGAGCCGCTCGTAGATCCCTTGCCCGGCCAGCTCGGGGAACGCCTCGCGGATGGGCAGGCCGACGATCGCGCGATCACCGACCAGATCGAGGTAGCGCGGGTTGGCGAAATCGAACACATGCTCCGGCCCCCGCATCACGGCCATTGCCACCGGCGCCTGGTCGTAGACCCGCCGGAGCCGCGATTCGGCCATCGCGGCACGACGACTCGCCGCCGTCTCCAGCGTCTCGAGCCGGGCCCGCTCGTCCTCGGCGTCCCTCCGAGCGCGGGTCGCGCGAGTGAGGGCGGTGACATCCTCCACCGCGTGCAGGATATGGGTGAGCCTTCCCATACCGTCGAAGAGCGGGATGCTCGTCAGACTCCAGTGATGCTCCTGGAACTTCCCATCGGGGCCGCGGATGTCGTACTGCTGTACCGGAAGGGTCTCCGAGGCGCTGGTGGCGATCACCCGCTCCAGCGACGCGCGGATGTTCCGCCCTCCGCTCGCCGCACGGTCAGCCGGATTTTCCGGAAACGCATCGAACAGCGGCCGCCCGAGGAGGCCCTCGCGGCTGGTCATCGTGGCGTTCAGGTAGGCTTGATTGACCTCGGCAATGTGGAAGTCGGGCGCGTCGGCCCGGACCACGATGTAGGCGCCCGGCGCAGCGTTGAAGAGCCCCTGGTACCCGGACCCCTCGAGCACCGGCAGCGGCACCGGCACCGGCACCGGCACCGGCACCGGAAGCGAAGGCTCGTTCACCGCTCGCCGCCTGGCATCGCGCTAGACCGCACGTTTGTCTTCCAGCCTGGCAAGGAGCCACACCGCTGCGCGCTGAAGGCTCGCGAG
>JACDDX010000144.1 GCA_013816685.1 Gemmatimonadales bacterium | reverse complement strand
TGCCGTGACGACCGGGCCAGATCCACTGCGCGCTCGGCCACCGCACGTTCCGACAGGCCGGTGTGCTTGGCGATGCGCTCGACGACGTGACGGTAGCGGTCCCGGGTCGCGAATGTCATCTGGTCGTAGTACCCGGCGGGATCGCGGCGCAGCGTGGCCTCGACGATGCTTTGACGCTCGACGAACCCCTTCCAGTCCAGCCGGCCGATCGTGCGCAGACTCGTGATGCTGTTGGCCATCGTGAGCTGCGTCAGCGCCAGCCGCCGTGCCGAGCGCGCGCCCGCTTCCTCCGCCGGCAGCGCTTCGTCGGCGATCCACTGTTCCAGCGTGACCAGCGGCGGGAACGCGCCATGGGTCAGCCGCAGCTGAGAGAGGAACCGGGAGACGAAGCCGGGCGTGAAGGCGGGCGGGTGGGCGACGAAGTCGTCGAGCGCGGTCCGGAGCGCGCCCGCGCCCTGCTCGCCGGCGGCGAGGATGTGCGCCGCGGCGCTGTCGGCCGCGTCCACCTCGTCGAGCCGCTGCACCGTCCGCAGCGCCATCCGTCGCACGTTCTCGATGAGCCCGAGCCGGAGCATTGCCGGTATCGACCAGAGCTCGCCGATCGAGAGCGGCGCGGCGTCCTGGAATGCGCTCGTAAACAGATTCAGGTTGTCCGAGGCGACCCGTCCCTCGCTGTGTGAGATGAGCGTGATCGCGAGCTCGTACACACGGGGATAGCCGGCGAGCGATCCGCCGGGAGCCAGTTCGGGCAACTCGCGGTAGTAACCGCGCGGCAGACTCTCGCGGACCTCGCGGATGTGCTCCTGAATGACGTGGTAATTGTCGAGGAACCACTCACCGGCGGGGGTGACGTCCCCGTCGCCGGCGGCGACCGCCTCCAGGCGGGCGTGGACTTCGTCGAGAATCCGCCGGGTGGCGTCGAGGCGATTGAGCAGCAGGGTGCGGCGGTCGGCGCGTCCGCGACGGGCCAGCCGCTGGCCGGCGGCCAGCACGCGGGCGCGTTCGGCCAGATGCTCGGCGCCGAGCAACTCGCCCCGGATGGGACCGGCGAGCAAATCCTCGCGGCCAGCGGCTGGGCGGCCAAAGAGCCGGGAGAGGACCGGTTGTGACATCGCGAGGGGCAGTGGCGGTGACCGAAAATGGCTGTCCAACACCGAGCGAGCGCGATCGCCGCGACCGCCGGAATGGACCGAAGCGTACTAAGGTAATTCAGCCGGGACCGAGCCGGGCGAGAACGTCCTCGCGGTGCGGTATCCGATGGCCGATATGGAGATCCAGTACGGTGCGCAGCTGACCGTGCGACCGTCGCAACTCGCGCTCTTCGTCAACGAGGGTGTCGCCGCCGACGCGTTCGGCCCGGGCCGCTACGAGCTCACGACCAGTACGCTGCCCGTTCTCACCAATCTCAAATCGTCGACGTTCGGCTTCGAGAGCCCCGTCGTCCGTGCCGCCGACATCGAGGCTCAGTTCCGCGCGCTTATCATCGCCGACGCGGCGCAGGCCTTTGCTGATTCAGGTACGCCTCCCGGCGCTCCGGCGTGATGCCGACCAGTCGTCCGCGCTGCTCGACGGCGGCGAGTTCCGTCACTTTCAGACCGTCGAGGCGGAGACGGTCTACGTCATCGGGGAGTTCCCGTGGGAAGTGCGAACGGGGGACCGTGTCACCTGCGCCGACTACGTCGATCCATCGCGCATGCTCTCATCGGAAGTCACCGACGAGGAAATCACCTGGTCGGTCGGCGACTATCTGGCCGCGGGCGAGGTCTACACCGCCGTTGGCCTCGGCGCCGCGCCGGCCCCGCGGGGGGTATTCGCCAGCCAGCCGAATCCGGCCGCGGTGCGGTTCGACCGCATGCTGCCTCGTCTCGCCCTGGCTCACCGGAATCTGACGCTCGCGCGCCGGCCGGAGTTATCATCGCGCGACGCCGAGCCCGCTTGGGACAATGTCGTCTACGATTCACGCTCGCTGGGCTACGTCGACACGAGGCATCAGTCGCTCGCCACCGTGCCCGGGGCACCGCCTGGACCTGGTATCATGCCTTCAGCGACGAGTCGCCCGCTGCCGCGCGGAGCCGGCTGGCCTCGACCTCGTGGGCTGAGTGGCGCGACCTGATCCTCGCCGACCTCGGCCGCGCTCATCGCGATATCGCCGGCTGCGTGACGCGGATCGATCTCTGGCGGCATCCCCACGCCATGGTGCGTCCCGTACCCGGCTATCTCACCGCAACCTCACGCGCGCGGCTCGCCGAAGCCGACGATCGGATGTCCTTCGCGCACGCGGATGTGAGCGGGTTGTCGCTGTTCGAGGAGGCGCAGTATCGGGGAGTGGTTGCGGCGGACCGCTCCCTGCACGTGGTGGGGTCCTCGGGACGGGGCAGGGGGGTCAGGGCCGCCGAGCCGTCAGCCGGGCATCTCTGAGCGTGGCGGCGAGCTCGGGTGCCGTGAACGGCTTCCGCAGCAGCGTCGCCCCCGGCTGATACAGGCCCCGCCGGATCACTTCCTCCTCCGCATAGCCGGTCATGTACACCAGCGGCAGATCCGGCATCGTGCGGGCCAGACCCTGGCCGAACTCCCACCCGCTCATCCCCGGCATGACGAGATCGGTGAGGACCACATCGGGCCGGGGCCGATCGGCGAGTGCCGCCAGCGCTGTGGCAGCGTCGCTCACGGCGTGCACCCGGAAGCCTTCCTGGACCAGCATGCGGGAGAGCACGTCGCGGAGATTGTTCTCGTCCTCCACCAGCAGCACCGTCCCGGCACCGGCTTGGTGGTCGTGCCCGGGCGACGGGGCATCGGCAGGCACAGCGTCCGCCTGGGCCACGGGCAGGTCGATGTGGACCGTGGTGCCGCGACCCGGCGCGCTCTCCAACCAGATGAACCCGTTGCTCTGCTTGACGACGCCGTACACACTGGCAAGGCCGAGCCCGGTGCCCTGGCCCACGGGCTTCGTGGTGAAGAACGGCTCGAACGCGCGCTGGCGGGTCGCTTCGTCCATGCCGTGTCCGGTGTCGTTGATCGTGATTCGCACGTACCGGCCCAACGGGATCTCCACTGATTCGTGCGTCTGCTGCAAGGCGTCGTCCATCTGCAGCGCGCCGGTCGAGATCGTCAGCCGCCCGCCGCGCGGCATGGCGTCGCGCGCATTGAGGGCAAGGTTGAGAATGATTCCCTCGAACTGTGCCGGATCCATCTCGACCGCGTCCACCCGCGGGTCCAGCTCGAGCAGACAGGCGAAGTCGGAACCGAGCACCCGCTGGAGCAGCCCCTCCATGCCGGAGAGCACGGTGTTCGGTGTGAAGGTCGTGATCTGCCGCATTTCCTGACGGCTGAAGGCGAGCAGCTGCCGGGTGATGAACGCCACCCGCTTGGCCGCCTTGGTGACCTCGGCGAGATCGTTCTGCCGGGCATCCTCGGCGGGCAGGCTGGTCCCGAGGAATTCGGTGAAGCCCATCAGCGCCATGATCTGATTGTTGATCTCGTGTGCAATTCCGCCGGCGAGCTGTCCGACCGCCTGCATCTTGGCCGCGAGCTGCACCCGCTCCTGCGACATCTTCTGTTCCGTGACGTCGATGCCGACGCCGACGACGCGCGCGATGCGCCCCGGCGATTCCGGCTGCGCCTGGCTGGTGCCGTAGATCCACGCCACCGCGCCGTCCGCCCGCAGCACCCGGAATTCGAGGCCCCGTTCGGCCTCGAGATCGGGTGTGAGGATCGCCTCGCGAACCCGGGTTCGGTCGTCCGGATGGATGAGATCGAGGAAGGCGTCCGCCGTGCCGGCAAAGGCGCCTTCCGGCTGGCCGAACAGCGCGGCCGTGCCCGGCAGCCAGGTGACTGCGCCGGTAGATGGATCGTGATCCCAGCTGCCCAGCCGCGCGGTGGACACGGCGATCTGAAGCCGGTGCTGGCTGTCCCGCAGCGCGTCCTGCGCCCGTTTGGTCTCAGTGAGATCGCGCAGCACCTTGGCGTAGCCCGCGAGCTGGTCGCCGTGGTCGCGCAGTGCGCTGGTCGCGCCCGACGCCCAGAGTCGGGTGCCGTCTTTTCGTAGCATCCAGCGATCGTCGCTCGCCACACCGGTGGCGCGCGCGGTGGCGAGTTCCTGTTCGGGCACTCCGGCGACACGATCTTCCGGGGTGAAAAGCGCGCGCGCATCGAGGCCGATGAACTCGTCCTCGTCGTAGCCGAGGGCGCGCCTCACGCCTTCATTCCAGCTCGCGACCCGGGCGTCGGGAGTCAGCAGGAAGATCGCGTGTTCCTGAACCTGTTCCAGCAGCATCCGGGTTCGGGCTTCGTGCGCATGCAGCGTCGCTTCGGCACGGCTCACCCGGAGCAGCGCCCGCGCCGTTGCGACCACCACCTCGGGATCGGGCGGATGGGGAAGCCACGCGTCTGCCCCGCCCTCCAACGCGCGCGCCTGCGCCGTGCCGCCTTCACTGACCCGCGAAATGAAGAGGATCGGGAGCGATCGGGTGGCGGGGTCGGCGCGGAGTCGGCCGGTTATCGCCAGGCCGTCGAGATCGGGGAGACCGTCGAGGATGGCCAGGTCGGGACGTTCCAGCTTTGCCAATCGCAGCGCGCCCGCGCCGGTCGCCGCCTCCACTACGCGGTAGCCCGCATTTTGGAGCGGACGCGTGATTGCGACGCGGCTCCCGTCGTTTTCCTCGGCGACGAGGACGGTAGCGGTCGGCGATATGGCAACCCGAGCCCTGGGCTGGGGGATGCTGGCGTCCTCGGAGTGCGGTGGGAAGTCGTTCCGCGGGATGAGTCGCCGAAGAATAGATGGCTGCCGTGCGGGAGGCCAGCACATCCTGCCGCGCGGCGTTGACACCGGTCGAGGCTGTCCCTAGCCTGCCCGCCGTGACCAGCCCTCGCGCACTCGCCCTCCCAGCCCTCCGCCCGATCCCGTCTGCGTGACGCCGCTTCGCCGCGCGCTCCACGAGGTGCGCGCCGCTGCCGCGCTCGAACCCGCTCGTCCCGCCTGGGCGGCCGGGCTCCGGGCGGCCATCGCCACCGTGGTACCCCTCGTGGTGGACGCGCTCTTCGGGGTGGGCGGTGGCACCTGGATGAGTCTGGCCGGCTTCAGCAACGCGCTTGCCGATCGCGGCGGTCCCTATCGTACGCGCGCCGTCACCATGGCGGTGCTCACCTGTGCCGCCGCGGCCGCCGCCGCGCTCGGAACCCTCGGCGCAGTGCACGCCGGCCTTGCGGCCCCGCTCGCCTTTGCCGTCGCGGTCGGGTGCAGCCTCGCCCGCGTGTGGGGCAATGCCGGTGCCGGCGTCGGCGGTGCCGCGCTCAGCAC
>JACDDX010000143.1 GCA_013816685.1 Gemmatimonadales bacterium | reverse complement strand
ACATGAACTCGGCGGCCTCCCCGAGGTTCACGATCCAGTCGGCGAGATTCGGAGGCTTGATGCCGTACGCCATGTTCTGCGCGTAGATCGAGCAAGTGGCGTGGTTGTCGCCGCAGATGCCGCAGATTCGGCTGGTGATGAAGTGCGAGTCGCGCGGATCCTTCCCCTTCATGAACACGCTGTAGCCGCGAAACATGGAGGAGGTGCTGCGACACTCGACGACCTCGTTGTTGTCGAAGTCGATCTTGGTGTAGATGCCGAGGTTGCCGACGATCCGGGTGATCGGATCCCAGTTCATGTCGGTGAGGTTGCGCTTCTGCGGCTGAACCCGCTCCCGCGCCATCGTTGCCATAGTTTGTATCCTCTTACTGGTTCGGGTAGCGAGGCGCGTAGCCGGTGGTGAGCTCGTTTCGATTGTGCCGCCACTTCGGCTCTTTGGCCACCGTGTGGTTGGTAATGGCGCGGAGGCGCCGGATGAGCCCGCCATAGGCCTTGCTCATGGCCGAGGAGACCGAGCCGCCGGGCGGCTCGTCCATGAAGGGCATGAACTTGTCGGGGAATCCCGGCATGGTGCAGCCGATGCAGATCCCGCCGACGTTGGGACAGCCGCCGATGCCGTTCATCCACCCGCGCTTCGGCACGTTGCAGTTGACCACCGGACCCCAGCACCCGATCCGGACCAGACACTTCGGCGAGTTGTAGTCGTGGGCAAAGTCGCCCTGCTCGTAGTAGCCGGCCCGGTCGCAGCCCTCGTGCACCGTCTTGCCGAAGAGCCAGGTAGGCCGGAGCTGCTCGTCGAGGGGAATCATCGGCGAAAGACCGGCCGCCTGGTACAGCAGCCAGGTGAGGGTTTCCATGAAATTGTCGGGCTGCACCGGGCAGCCGGGCACGTTGACGATGGGGAGGCCGCCGGCGGAGCGGAAGTTCCAACCGAGGTAGTCCGCCAGGCCCATCGCGCCGGTGGGATTGCCCGCCATGCCGTGGATGCCGCCATAGGTGGCGCAGGTGCCGATGGCAACCACCGCCCAGGCGCCAGGCGCCAGCCGGTCGATCCATTGGTTCACGGTGATCGGCTCACCGGTCCCCGGGTCGTTGCCCATCGAGGTCCAGTAGCCGTCGCCGTTGATGTTCTCGTTGGGAATCGACCCTTCCATTACAAAGACGTAGGGGCCGAGCTCGCCACGCGCCGCCTTGAAGTACGGCTCGAGATACTCGGCGCCGCCCATCGTCGGCGACAGTACCTTGTTGTGCAGGTGCACTTTGGGCAGCCCGGGAATGGCACCGAGCAGGACGTCTTCGATGCTCGGCTGCGTCGCTGCCGTGATCGAGACAGTGTCGCCGTCGCAGCTCAGCCCTTCCGAGCACCAGAGAATGTGCACCTCGTCGACTCCACCCTTTGCAGCGCTCATTGCATCACTCCTTTACCAGCCACCGTTTGGCCCGCATCAGCACCGATGTTTATCGCATCCATTTCGTCCAGCTCGATCCACTCCACCTCGAGCTCCTCGCCCGCCACCACCGCCACCGCGAAGCTGCCGCACGCCCCGCAGCAGAGCGGAAAGCGCTCGATCACCGTCTCCCCATCGCAGTCCGCGCAGCGCACCCGCGCCGGTACCGGCTCGATTACCAGCTCGGCCTCTTCCGCCAGGGTATCACGCGCCACCAGCTCGAATGCAAAGACGAGCGACGACACCACCACCTGCCGGAGGAAGCCCACCTTCACTTCGACCTTCCGTACCGGCCGCCCGCCGGCGGCGTCGACCGCGATCGCGACGATCGCGCCGGCGATCGACAATTCGTGCATCAGCAGATGCGCGGGAGCGGATCTCCCACCAGCAGATCCATCACCCGCTTGCCGCCGAACGCCGTCTCCACCAGCACCATTCCCGGCGGATCGGTGCGCACCTCGCCGACATCAGCTGCCGCCTCACACCCCGGCACCCCGCGCAGGGCGTCGAGCGCCGCCGCCGCCATGTCTGGCGCCACGAAGGCCACCAGCTTGCCCTCGTTGGCCACGTACATCGGGTCGATCCCCAGGATCTCGCAGGCACCGGTGACCGCGGGGTGGACCGGCACCGCTGCTTCACGCACCAGCATGGCCACCCCGGACGCGCGCGCCAGTTCGTTCAGCACCGACGCGACCCCTCCCCGGGTGGCGTCACGAAGGCAGCGCAGGCCGGGCCCCGCCACCTCCAGCAGCACGTCGACCGCAGGCCAGAGTGACCGGGTGTCCGATTCGACTGCGGCGTCCAGCTCGAACTCGCCCCGGGCGAGCATGATGGCGGTACCGTGCTCGCCGATGGCCCCGGAGACGAGTATGCGATCGCCGGGACGAAGTGGGGCGGGAGAGAGCCGAGCCCGGGCGTCGAGCTGCCCCAGCCCGGTAATGCAGATGTACATCGAGTCGGCGTGGCCTCGTTCCACCACCTTGGTATCGCCGGAAACGATCTCGACCCCGGCTTCCCTCGCCGCCCGGGCAATCGCCTCGACCTCGGACCGGAGCACATCCGAGGAAAGCCCTTCCTCCAGAATCAGCGACAAGGTGAGAGCCAAGGGACGGGCACCGGCGACCGCGAGGTCGTTGACGGTACCGTTCACCGCCAGCTCGCCGATGGACCCCCCGGGAAACCGGATCGGCTTGACCACAAAGCTGTCGGTGGTAAGCGCCAGTCCCAGGCCGTCCAGGGTGACCACCCCCGCGTCCGCCAACGCGCTCAGGGTTTCCGAGCTGAAGGCGGGGACCAGCAGCCCCTCGATCAGGCTGCGGGTTGCCTTGCCGCCCGCGCCGTGGGCCATGGTGATCTGAGGGTCGCCGAATCGGATCGGACGGGAGCGGGCGGTCTCGATCCGATCGAGGACCTGCTGCTCTTGCTCGTCCAGGCCGGCCTGCTTGAGCCCGGTCATACAACCTGCCGCTCCCGGGCGAACCGCCCGTAGTTGTAGTACGCGGCGCACGCACCCTCACTCGAGACCATGCAAGTGCCGATGGGCCGCTCGGGGATGCAGGCGGTGCCGAATACCTTGCACTCCCACGGCTTGATCACACCTTTCAGCACTTCGCCGCATTGACATGCCTTCGGATCGGCCACGCGGATGCCGGGCACAGTGTACCGCAGTTCGGCGTCGAACGCAGCGTACGCAGACGAGAGCTTGAGTCCGCTCTGGGAGATGAAGCCCAGCCCCCGCCACTCGAAGTGAGGCCTCAGCTCGAACACTTCCGCCAGAGCTTGGAGCGCTCTGGGGTTCCCGTCGTTACGGCACCACCCGGGTATACTGGTTCTCGACCTCGCAGCGGCCCTGGGCCAATTGGCCGAGCACCATGTACACCGACTGTAGCACATCGAGGGGCTCGAAGCCAGAGATCACCACCGGCCGGAGATCGGGCGACTCGAGGAGAGCGCGTAGCGGCGGAACGATGGTGACGTGATTGCAGAAGCAGAAAAAGTTCGGAACGCCCTCTACTCGGGCCCGCATCAGGGTGATGCGCGGTGGATGGGGCCGTCGTCTCGAAGCCAATCGCGAAGAAGACCACGTCCCGGTCGGAGCTCTGGCGGGCGATACGGAGTGCGTCCAGCGGCGAGTACACCATCCGCACGTCGGCACCCTCGGCTTTGGCGTCTAGCAGCGTGCCGTTCGACCCGGGCACCCTGAGCATATCACCGAAGCAAGTGAAGATCACCTCGGGCCGCCGGGCTACGGCAATGGCATCATCCACCCGTCCCGTGGGGATGACGCACACCGGACAGCCGGGTCCGTGTACCAACTCGACATTGGTCGGCAGCAGGTCGTCAACCTCGTACTTATAGATCGTGTGGGTGTGACCGCCGCACACTTCCATCACCTTGTAATGGCGTCCCGGATCGACCGTTGCCACGATCTGCGCGGCAAGCACCCGGCCCAGCTCGGCGTCGCGGTACTCGTCGACGAACTTCATGACAGCCCCTTCTCCGTACCGCCGACCCGAACCAGGGCAACGCCGGCATGTACCAGGATGACATCGCCTTCGGCGACCCTGTCGATGAGATCCACCTCGACTTCGGCCGGCCGCCCCTCGGCGTCGGCACAGAGCGCCAAGCCATCCTCCTTCACGTTCATCACCCGCAGGAGCACTCCCTCATCGGAGCAGGTGATGCACCCGCGATCGCGATCGCATGCCGGAGGCGGTTGCCCGTTCACTCGATCACGCTCGCCTTCAGCTCGGCCAGCTCCATCTCGTACTCGGCGCCCATCTGCTCCAGCAGCCTCAGCGTGGCCCGGGCCTCGGCCTCGTCGACCTTCGAGAGTGCGAACCCCACGTGAATCAGCACCCACTCGCCAATCCCAACGCCCGTACCATCCGAATCCAGCAGCCCGATGTTGACGTTCCGCTGGTCCCCTGCCACGTCCGCCTTGGCCAGCCGGTTTCGCTCATCAACGAGCTCGACCACCTGCCCGGGGATCGCGAGGCACATCAGCCTTGACCCCGTGCAAGATTGCCGCGCGCAAGGAGGGAGCTGGGCCGGTAGGCGGAGCCGGGTGGAGCGAGATGCGGGTGCCGAAAGGAGCGACCATTGATGATTCAGCCTCAAAGCTGTCTGTCGCAGGCGGCGGGCGGTCCGAGGGAACGAGGATCACGAGCGCGTTTTCATCAATACGATGCGAAGCACTCGCCGGTTCTATAGTTCCTCATCCTTCTCAAGGCGTCAAGAGGTTGCACGTCTTTCACCGCGAGCCGTTCTGATGCATTTCTCTTGCAAGAATCCGGCGTAGCATGTCGCAGCGTTACAATCGCATCCCCGGGAAGAAGCCCATGCCGTCATCTGACGCCGTAGTCGTCGGGTCTGGACCCAACGGCCTTGCCGCGGCCATCGTTCTTGCGCAGGCAGGGCACTCGGTGCTGGTCCGGGAAGCTGCCGATTCGGTCGGCGGCGGAACCCGTTCCGCTCCCCTCACCCTACCGGGGTTCGTGCACGATGTCTGCTCGGCCGTGCACCCGCTGGCCCTGGCCTCCCCTTTCTTCCGAGCACTCCCCCTGGCGGAGCACGGCCTGCGGTGGATCGAGCCACCGGTGCCACTGGCCCATCCGTTGGACCATGGCCCACCCGCCTTGCTCGCGCGATCGATTGAAGCGACCGGAAGGACCCTGGGATCGGATGCCGCGAGGTACCGAACCCTGATGGAGCCGTTCGTAATTGAGTGGGAGCAGCTCATTCGCGAGGTGCTGGCTCCGCCGCATCTGCCACACCGCCCACTGTTGCTGGCGCGCTTCGGGCTCCAGGCTCTTCGGTCGGGACAAGATCTGGCAAAGGGCCACTTCAAGGGCGAGCGGGCTCGCGCCCTCTTGG
>JACDDX010000142.1 GCA_013816685.1 Gemmatimonadales bacterium | reverse complement strand
GTCGAGGCCGACGCGGCGCTGGGTGTAGAGGACGGGGCCGCGCGAGGTGCAGCGCACCGCCAGGGCGATGACCAGCAGGAGCGGCAGCGCCAGCAGCAGCAGCACCAGCGCCACCCCGAAATTCAGCGCCCGGCCTGTGAACTCCGCGCTCGCACTCTGCTGCCCCGACCGCTCCATATGTGGCATTGAGCGATGCGGCCGCGAGATCACGTCGTCAAACCGAACCGTCACGGCGGGCATAGACGGCTGACTGCTACGTGCGCCTGACATTCTTTATCCCGTGGTTAAGTGACAAGTCGTCTCACACGATCCGACTGTGAAGCACGGAACCCGCGGAAGGACGTGCGACGGAGGACAACCGGAAGATTGTCGGGCGGACTTTCACCACCTTAGTCCCCCTGTAACATCTTTCCTGTGATCCGGGTCACACGTTGAACAATGGATCACCGTTTTCGACGATCCCTGGGTAAACTTGACTTGGTCAGCAGATGTTCTTCAATGGCGCCCAGGCCGAAGCTCGCCAGCCGCTGTGAGAACTCGGAGCGCTTGGAGTCGGGAAGCGCTGGCGGCTCGCCGGCTTCCGGGTCGGGGACATCGCGGCTTTTCTTGGGGCTTGGCACGGGCATCTGCGTGGGCCTCACGGTGGTTGCCTACCTCGCTTACGCGGCGGTACCTCGCCGCCTTCTGGCCCGCGTCCTTTCAAGGTTGACGCCGTTGCAACCGTTGAGGCGAGAGAACGCTCTTCCCCAACGCAATCGCAATTTCCATAAGGGCTTAAAGGCAAGTCTCGATCGGCGGGCTATCGCATCCGTGGCGTGGCGCGTGGCCTTGGAGCAACAATGTTCCCCGATCGCGCCGCCACACCATCTCGCTCCGCCGTTCTGGAGCCCTGACAATAGCGGGTGTTGCGTCCTCGCCTCAGTCCATCGCGGCCCTGATTCAGATTTCAGACCTAAGCCCTTGCAGCGTAAGTTGGTCGTTCTGCGGCGGCGCCACGCACGAGAAGTGCGCTGGCGGGCCTGCTGTTCACTCTTTCCCATCTCTCATTGGTCCCCCATGGCCCAACGCGAATCCGCCGCCGTCGCTCCCCTTGTCCTGATCGCGAACGACCAGGAATGGTCGGCCCGGTCCCTTGAGAGCATTCTTGGGCCGCGGGGTTACGCCGTCGTGCGTGCGTACACCGGTCAACAGGCGCTGGAGCGCGCTCGGACCGCGCAGCCCGATGTCGTGATCCTCGATGCCCAGATGCCCGACATGCACGGTTTCGACGTGTGCCGGGCGCTCAGGGCCGATCCGAGGTTCGGCCCGACCACGCCCGTCGTGATTACGACGTCAGGGCCATCGGGTAGAAGTCAGCGACTGGAGGCGTACCGTGCGGGGGCGTGGGAGTTCCTGGGTCAGCCGCTTGACGGGGAAGCGCTGCTTCTCCGGCTCAATACATTCCTTGAATGCAAGCGCGAAGTGGATGCGCTGCGTGAGGAGAACCTGCTGGATCCAGGTTCCGGGCTCTACAACATGCGAGGCCTCGCCCGCCGGGCCCGTGAGATCGGCGCGGAAGCTTTCCGTCGCAGAGATTCGCTCGCGTGCGTCGTCTTCTCTCCAGAGCCGGACGGTGAGAGTGGGGACCCGGTCGACGAAGAGGCGAATCGTGTGGCCGAGCAGGTCGGCCTCCTGTTCAAGCGAACCGGGCGAGCGTCCGACGCGATCGGCCGGCTCGGCCATTCTGAGTTCGGCGTGATCGCCCCGGCGACCGGTGTCGACGGAGCACTCCGTCTGGTGAAACGCATCGGTGCCGCTATCGAGGCTTCGCCAATTCCTGTGCGGGGCGGGGAACGACGTCTCAAAGTCAAGGCGGGGTACTGCGCCGTGCCCGACTTCGCCGAATCCCAAGTGGATGCCGTCGAGTTGCTGCTGCGTGCCACAACGGCGCTCCGCGAGCTTAAGCGGGACGGCGACGCCGAACGGATCCGTGCCTTCGAGCCGGTCCCGCTCAAATATCCGGCGTAAGGGCGACGTCGCCGCGGATACCCGGATCGTGCGTCAGGGTGTCGTGACACAGCAACGACCTAGAGGCCTTTCGCGATTCGTTCGGTGATAATCGCACTCACCTGGCTTGACGGGACGCGTCACTCTGTTGTAAAACCCTTACACTCAGCGCTTCGCCGGCTCACGAACGGGAGTCATCGTCGCTCGTCCGCTCACCGCAACTCTTCTATGCTCGTCAGGAGCCCCTTCGATGGCGAATCTCTCGGTCCAGTCGGACGGCAAACCTTCACCACCGCTGGATCCGTTGCGCGATCCTCTGTCCATACCGGGCGACGTGAAGGCCAGCATCCGGGTGCTCGTCATCGACGATGAGCGGACGCTCAGGGAAAGCTGCGCCAGCGTGCTGCAGATGGACGGGTATAACGTGACCCTGATAGGTCGTGGGGAAGAAGCGCTGGAAACCGTGAAGCGCCGCAAGTTCGACATCATTCTTGTCGACCTGTACATGTCACAGGTCTCGGGTCTCGAGATCCTGCAGGCGACCCTCGCCGCCTATCGTGACACGATCGTAGTCGTGATGACCGGCAACCCCAGCGTAACCAGCAGCATCGAAGCGCTCCGCGCCGGCGCCTGGGATTATCTCCCCAAGCCCTTCTCGGCCACTCACCTGCAGGTGCTCATCGGCCGGGCCTCGCATGCCGTCATGATGAGCCGAGAAGCGCAGGACCTGCGGGTGCAATTGCTCCGGCAGAACGGTCACAGCGACAAGATTGCCCTTATCGGCATCTCACCCCTGTTCCGCAAGGCCGTGGAGCTGGCTCGCAAGGTCGCGCCGACCGACGCGTCCGTATTCATCAGCGGCGAGAGCGGCACCGGCAAGGAAGTGATCGCGCAGTTCATCCACCAGCACAGCCGGCGCGCCGGGCGGACGCTGGTCCCGATCAACTGCGCGGCGCTCCCGGAGCCGTTGCTGGAGTCGGAGATGTTCGGCCACCGCAAAGGCGCGTTCACCGGTGCCGATCGAGATAAACCGGGCCTCCTGGAGATGGCCCACGGTGGTACGCTTTTTCTGGACGAGCTCACCGAGATGTCGATGCCGCTTCAAGCGAAGCTGCTCCGGGTCATCCAGGACGGCGTCGTGCGCCGGGTCGGGAGTGAGCAGCAGGATGCAGTCGTCGATGTGCGATTTGTCTCGGCGACCAACCGCGAGCCGCAGGAAGCGGTGGACGAAGGTGCGCTGCGCAGCGACCTCTTCTATCGCCTCCGGGTCGTGCCGATCAAGCTGCCGCCGCTTCGCAAGCGGCCGGAAGACATCCCGTTGCTCGCCAATCACTTCCTCACCCATTACTGGCAGCGTCACCGGCAGATGGGCGACCGGAGCCCTCGGCTCAGCGAGGCGAGCATCGCCTTCTTGCGTTCGCGGCCGTGGCGAGGCAACGTTCGGGAACTTCAGAACGTGATCGAGCATGTCGCCGTCCTGGCGGAACCGGACCAGACGATTGCCCCGAATGACATTCCTCTGTATGACGACGCCGGGGAATGGCCGGCCGAGAACGTGGTGACCGCCGCCGTCGTGGACGAGGCGTATCATCCCGCCAAGGATCGTGTCGTCGCACAGTTCGAGAAAGAATATCTCTCGCGTCTGGTCGCCCGCGCCGGTGGCAACATGTCGAAAGCTGCCCGGCTCGCCAGCATCGACCGGACGACGCTCTACCGACTGATGGACAAGCACCAATTCCAGCGTGACGAGAGCTTGGGACCTAGCGTGTGATTCCGAGAATCCTCCCGCCGGGCTCCACCAGCGGCGAGAGGCGGCGCGCCGTGCACGTGCCGCCGCCGCTCAGAGCCTGGGATCCAGACGGGCCAGCGGGGGGGAACATCGCGCCGCCACTGTGGGAGGCGCTGCGGGAGTCCGTGCTGCGCGCCGAGGCAGAGTGGGAGCGTGCGATCGAGCACGCCACGAGCGTCGAGGAGGCCATCGGGCACCTGGCGCAGCTCTCCCAAGCCATCCGGCAATGCGCGAGCGGCGCAGACCCCGACCTGGGCACCTTGCCTCAAAACGCCCTCGCACGCCGACTGCTTGGCCTGATCCGGTCCGCGTTCGTGGACCGGGCGCAGGCGATTCCCGCGATGGAGCCTTCGCAGCTGTTCTGTGTGCTCAACGCAATGGAGCGGGTCGGGCGCACGCTCGAGACCGACTGGTCGCAGCATTTCGCCGAGCGCCTGGCGGCTCCGGACGGTCTGGAGCTGGTGGTCGAAGTCGCTCACGATATCCGCTCCCCGCTCACTTCGATCCTCTTCCTCGCCGAGACACTGCAACGCGCTCGAAGTGGTCCAGTAACGCCGGTCCAGGAGCGGCAGCTCGGGCTGATCTACAGCGCGGCCTTCGGCCTCAGCTCGGTGGCGAGCGATGTCATCGAGCTGGCGCGGGGTGGAGACCGTCTGGTCGACCTCGATCCGATTCCGTTCTCGGTAGCCGACATTCTCGAATCGGTGCGGGACATCGTTCAGCCGATCGCCGAGGAGAAGAATCTCGAGGTTCGCCTCAGCCTCCCCGAAACAGATTTCCGCATCGGTCACCCGGTGGCACTCAGTCGCGTGCTGCTGAATCTGACGACCAACGCACTCAAGTTCACCGCCGAGGGGTATGTGGAGCTGATGGCGCGACCGAGCGGGCGACGAAACATCGAGTTTGGGGTCCGCGACACCGGGCGGGGCATCCCGCCGCAGTCGCTCGCGATGCTGTACGAGCCGTTTCGCCGGCGCCAGAAGGCGGGCGAGTATGCGTTCTCGGGGTCGGGACTCGGACTCTCGATCTGCCGCAAACTGGTGGAGGCGATGGGGGCGTCGCTGCAGGTCGAGACGGCTCCCCTGTGCGGAACCCGGTTCCACTTCGCGCTGGATCTACCGCCCGCCGGCGAGCCGCACATCGGCTGACCTCTGGCCACGGATCGCCCCTCCGCCTACTTTTCCGCGCTGCTGACGCGATCGGGATCCCGGCGACCCGGCCGGTGAACAGACCGCGCAGCGCCACCAGCCGCCGCATCGATCGGGTTGCCCATTGCCTACGGTGCACGGTGGCGGCCTGGGAAACCGGCGGCGAGCCGCGCGACACCGTGTCGCCGGCGACGCCGCGCATCCTCGTCGACAGATGGCCGTCGGGCTCGCCCGGCCGTCCATGGCGCTCCCGCCGGGTCAGTCCGGGAGAGGCGCTGGACGGTCCTGGCGGGCGCCGGGCCTGAGACCGAGCGCTTCGTGAATCGACCGCTGATCCGACCGGGCCGGCATCTGAGCCAGCCCCTCGTCCACGCCCCGCACGCCGCCCTCCTCATTGATTTCGAC
>JACDDX010000141.1 GCA_013816685.1 Gemmatimonadales bacterium | reverse complement strand
GACGAGACCCGGCTCAACGGCACGCTCGCGGCGCTCGAGCGGGCGCGACGCGAGGCGAGCGCGCGCGGCGCCGCCGACCTGCCTGGCTCCATCACCACCGCCGACATCGGCCGGCTCGACTGGCCGGTCGAAGGCGCGATCGTCTATCGGTTCGGACGCGACACGCTGCCGAGTGGCGGGATCATCCGGTGGAACGGGGTGGGGATCGCGGCGGAGGCGGGCACACCGGTGCGGGCGGTGGAATCGGGCAAGGTCCGGGTGGTGGGGCAGTTCGGCACCTACGGACTCACGATCGTGCTCGAGCACGGCAACGGCTACTACTCGGTCTATTCCTATCTCGAGTCGGCGCGGGTGAAGAGCGGGGACGCGGTGACGCAGAATCAGCGGATCGCGACGGTGGGCGGCGACAATTCCGACTACGGCCCGCATCTTCATTTCGAAATCCGGGGCGAGAATCAGCAGGCACTCGATCCGATTCGCTGGCTTCGCCGCCGCTGAACATCGGACCGGGGACGCTACTCGACGACGGCGATCCGCTCGCTGGTCTGACTCCGCCCGCGAGCCAGCGCGGCCTCGACCAGTGCGAGGAGATCGCCGGCCTCGTTGACGGCGGGATGCGGATACGTGGCGATGCCCGCCCGCAGACCGGCGCCGGCGCTCCGGGTCGAGGCCATGACGGTCGTCAGCCGGTCGCGGACCCGGACCACGGAGCGCCGTGCCCCCTCGACGCCGGTCTCCGGCAGCACCAGCGCGAACTCGTCACCGGCGGCGAGGGAGACGAAATCGGGGACCCGCACCGCGCTGCGGATCAGGGCGCCGACCTCGCGGCGGAAACGAATGCCGGCGTCGTGCCGCGGGGCGGGCTGTTCCGAACTCTGGTCGCCGAGCCGGTCATCGATCGCCTGCAGCTCATTGACGTCGAGCAGCACGATGCTGAAGCCCAGCGAGTAGCGCCGGGCTCGATCGAACTCCTCCCGGAGCCGGGTGTCGAGCGCGGCCGGACCGGGAATGCCGGTGTCCGAGCCCGCGGAATCACCGCTGCGGCCGTTGAGCCGGGACGGCAGCCCGGAGGCACTGGCCCGCACCTCGGCGGTGGCCGGAAGCGGCGCGTGCCGATCCCGGATACGAGCGCGGATGCGGGCGGCGAGCTCGGGCAGGTGGCAGGGCGCGGTGACGGCGTCATCGGCGCCGAGGGCGAGGGCGGCGACGGAGCCTTCGGGACCGTCGCCGCTGAGCAGCACGATGCGCGGCGGCGGTGGTGCGGAGAGGGTCACGGCCAGGAGGTCGAGCAAGCGGGGATCGGTGGCCTGCGAGAGGGTCACCAGCACCGCGTCGGGGGACGGCCCATCGGGCGACGCGTCGTGGAACGCCCCGGCAGCTTCGATGAGGTGCAGTCCCGCGCGGGTGAGCGCGCGCTCGAGACCGTCGGGCCGGGCCGCCGCGTCGCCCGCCAGCAGCACGCGCGGCCGGGCGACATCGTCGCCGGCGAGAGCGCCGCTCACGCGATGCGGGAGGAGGGAGAGTGACGGTGCGTCATGGAGACATCCCCGAGCGTCTGGGTGCACACGTGTCGGTGCAGGGCGGCGTCGAGACCGGGCCGGCGCGCGGCATGGCCATCGGCGCCAGCGCCATTCAGATCTTCACCAAGACCCCGAACCAGTGGCGGGAGCCGGTCATCCTGCCCGCCTCGCGTGACGCCTTCGAGCGCGAATACGAGCGAAGCGGGCTGCGAAGTATAGTCAGCCACGATTCGTATCTCATCAACCTGGCCTCCCCCGACACCGCTCTGAACGCGCGTTCCCGAGACTCGTTCACCCGCGAGCTCGAGCGCTGCGAGAGTCTGGGCATCCCGGCTGTCGTCTCCCACCCGGGCAACTATATCGATGAGCGGGAGGCAGGTCTGATTCGGAACGCCGCCGCGGTTACGCGCTGTCTCGAAGTTGTGCCCGGCGGTGTGCGTATCCTGCTGGAGACCACGGCCGGTAGCGGCACCGCGCTCGGCAGCCGATTCGAGGAGCTGGCGGCGATTCGCGACGCCGTCGGCGAGCACGTGCGCCATCGGGTCGGGTTCTGCGCGGACACCTGCCACCTGTATGCCGCCGGCTACGATCTGGTCAATGACTACGACGGCGTCTGGTCCCGGTTCGAAACGGCGATCGGCCTGGCGCACCTGGGCTGCCTGCATCTCAACGACTCCAAGACCCCGTTCAACTCCAGGCGCGACCGGCACGAACTCATCGCCGAGGGGTCGCTCGGGCCGGGGCCGTTCCGGCGCATCATGACCGATCCGCGATTCGCCGGCATTCCCAAGATCCTCGAGACGCCGAAGGGCGAGGATGCCGTCGCCGGAGATCGGCGCATGCTGCGCCGGCTCCGAGCCTACGCGCGGCCCCGGGTGCCCCGCGGATCGCCATCGCGTTGACCTGATTTCCCGGGTCCGCCATCTTCCGGCGACCGATGCGTCCCCTTCCCTTCGCAGTGTTGATGCTGGCCGGGCTCCCTGCCGCGCTGCCGGCTCAGGTCGACTATTTCGCACGGGCCGGCGTGACCTGGTCGCGCGACCTCGTTACCGACCGGATCATCAACGACATCAGCGTGGGGCCCGGACTGGCACCGACCCTGGCACTCGGGGCAGCACTTCCCATTGCGCCACGCTACCATGCGGCCGTCGAAGCGTCGCTGACCACCGCGACCCTTTCAGCCAGCGAGACCGGGACCCCGGACGCTGACCTCGGCAGTCTCCGCACCGGGGCTGTCATGCTCGGCCTCGACGGCCCGATCGTCGGCCGACTTCGGTGGCGTGCCGGCGCGGGGCTGATCACCTACTGGCCCGCCGACGATTCGGGGATCTTCGCGCGCGGCGGCACGACCCGCTTTCTGGCCGGCGCCGGTGCCGACTACCGCTATCCGGTGGCGCGGCGCTGGGACCTGATGGCGTCGGGCCGCTGGGACTTCCATCGATTCACGACCGAAGAGCTCGAGTCGCGGGGGTTCGGATCCAGCCAGGGCATCCAGCGGGTGGGCGTGACGGTCGGACTCGCGCGAGGCTTGAAATGAGCGACACACGCCGGCGGTGTGCCTACGCCGCGCTGTCAGTCACTCTGGTGGCTGCCATCGCGGTGGCGTGCAGCGACATGAGCTCGCCCGAGCGAGCCGACGTCTATGAATGGCGATTGATCACCACCAGTGCCGTCGGAAGTCCTGGCCTCGACACCCTGGCCTTTCACTGGCCCCGCGCGTCGCTGCCGGTGCGGATCTGGGTGGAGGACACGCTCGGACTCCCCGACCATCTGCGCGCCGGCATCGCACGCTGGAAGCGGGTGTTCCTCTATCGCGAGTTCGACGCCGAGGTGGTGTCGGACTCCAGCGCTGCCGATGTGATCGTGCGGGGCGCGGCGGCCCCGACCGGGGTGATCGGGCCCGGCACGGTCCCCGGTCCCACCGCGGCGAGGCATCGGATCCGCCTCCACTCGATGCTCGCGCCGGAGTGCCAGGGCGCCACCGATCTCGACATCTCGCCCGATAACACCGAGCTGGTGCTCCCAATCCGCACCTACCTCGAGCCCCGCTTCGCCACCACCGATCCGGGGCTGCCCGCCTGTCTGGCGCTCACCGCCACCCACGAGCTCGGCCATGCCATGGGCCTGTTCCAGCACTCTCCGCATCCCGACGACCTGATGTACGCCGACCCTGGGATCGAAGGGCCGAGCGATCGGGACCGCGAGACGGCCGAGCGGGCCTATCACCTGCCGCCCAACCTGAGCCCGGTTACGAGGCGATAGCGTAGCGCTTCCAGGTTGCTTCAGGCCCGTCCCCTGCCGATCTTTCCCGGCCTGCCGGCCCCCCGCCGACGCGCGGTGAGGTGCCGGCTGACCCCAACCGCGCGTGCGACGCGCATCGGGAGAGTATGGCCACCGACACGACATCCGCGATCCCACGCGACGCCCTGTCCTTGGTCGAGCACGGTCTCTTCCCCGTCCGCATCCACGCCAATCTGAGCCCGACCTCCCTCATCGAGCACGCTGTCCGCCATGGCGAAGGACAGCTGTCCGACCACGGGGCATTCACCGCCAATACCACACCGCATACCGGCCGCTCCCCCAGAGACAAGTTCGTGATCGAGGAGCCCGGCACCGCCGACCGGATCTGGTGGGCCCGCAATCCGCGCCTCGACCCCGTCGCCTTCGAGCGGCTGCACGACGAGGTCCGCGCCTATCTCGACACTCGTGAGCTGTACGTGCAGGATCTCTTCGGAGGTGCCGATCCGGCCTACCGGGTGCCGGTCCGCTTCATCACGCCAAACGCATGGCATGCGCTCTTCGTGCACAACATGTTTCTCCGTGCGCTGCCCGCCGAACTGATCGATTTCCGCCCCGGCTTCACCGTGCTGCACGCGCCCGAATTTCAGGCCGATCCCGCCCGTCATGGCACCCGCACTGGAACGTTTGTGGTCGTGCACTTCGGGCGGAAGCTGGTGCTGATCGGCGGCACCCGGTACGCCGGCGAGATGAAGAAGTCGATCTTCACTGCGCTCAACTATGTCCTCCCTGCGCAGGGTGTCCTGCCGATGCACTGCTCCGCCAACATCGGTCCGGCTGGTGACACCGCGGTCTTCTTCGGGCTGTCGGGCACCGGCAAGACCACGCTGTCGGCCGATCCAGCTCGCCGTCTCATCGGCGACGACGAACACGGGTGGAGCGATCGCGGCGTCTTCAACTTCGAGGGTGGCTGCTACGCCAAGGTGATCCGGCTCCGGGCCGAGACCGAGCCGGAGATCTATGCGGCCAGCCAGAGCTTCGGGACGGTGCTCGAGAACGTGGTGCTCGACCCGGTCACGCGCGCGCCGGACTTTGACGCCGATGCGCTCACCGAGAATACTCGCGCCTGCTATCCGATTCATTACATCCCGAATCATCTGCCGAGCGGGGCCGGCGGACATCCCAGGAATATCGTCTTTCTGACGGCCGACGCCTTCGGTGTGCTGCCGCCGATCGCGCGGCTCACCGCCGATCAGGCGATGTACCACTTCCTCTCGGGCTACACCGCGAAAGTGGCCGGCACCGAACGCGGCGTCACCGAGCCGTCGGCCACCTTCTCCGCCTGCTTCGGCGCACCGTTCCTGCCCATGCCCCCGGGTGTGTACGCGACGATGCTGGGTGAACGGATCGAGCGCCACGGCGCGCGCGTGTGGCTGGTCAACACCGGCTGGACGGGCGGACCGCACGGCGTTGGCACGCGGATGAAGTTGTCGGAGACGCGCGCCATCATCCGTGCGGCCCTGGCCGGCGCGCTGGACGAGGCCAGCTTCACCCGCGATCCGGTCTTCGGTATCGACGTG
>JACDDX010000140.1 GCA_013816685.1 Gemmatimonadales bacterium | reverse complement strand
CAGCAGGCCGAACACGTAGCCGCCGAGGGTGGTGTAGTCGGTATCGTCCAGCTCGGCCTCATATTCCGCGTTGAAGTCGCTGATCGGCATCGCACCGTCGAGCAGCGGCGCGCCGCCACCCGCTGCACGGGACCGGTCCTGCGGGTCGTGCTCGTCGAAGATCGGCCCGACGATCTCCTCCAGCAGATCCTCCATCGTGACGAGGCCGGCCGTGCCGCCGTATTCGTCGAGCACCACGGCGAGGTGGGTCTTGAGCCGCTTCATGTCGGCCAGCACGTCTTCCACTTCACGCGTACCGGGCACGAAGATCGGCGGCCGCATGATGCCGCGCACCTTGATGCCCGGGCGCGAGCGGATGGCGGTGAGGATGTCCTTGGCGTGCACCACGCCGACGATTTCATCGAGCGACTCGGTGTAGACCGGATAGCGCGATCGGCGCTCGACCGCGACCTGGTCAGCGGCCTCCTCGACCGGCAGATCGGCCTCGAGGGCCACCATCTGGGTGCGCGGCGTCATGACTTCGAGCGCCGTCTTCTCGCTGAACTCGAACACTCCTTCGAGGAGCCGTGCGTCCTCCTGCAGCATGCTGCCGCCCTCCTGGCTCTGCTCGACCAGCATCCGGATCTCTTCCGGGGAGTGCAGCCGCTCCTCCGTGCCTGGCGGCTTGATGTGCGCGAGGGCGAGCAACCAGTTCGACGTGCCCTTGAGCACCGTGATCGGGCCGGCCATGAGCCAGGCAAAGGCCATGAGGGGCGGCGTCGTCCAGGTTGAGACCTTCTCGGGGTGAACGAGCGCGAAGGCCTTGGGGACCAGTTCGCCCAGAATGATGTGCAGCGCGGTGATGAGGGTGAATGCGATGACCGTCGCGATCGTGTGGGTCGCAATTCCGGCGAGGCGTGGAGGGAGGTTGACGAACGCCCCCTCGACCGTCCTGGCAAATGCGGGTTCGCCGACCCATCCCAGCCCGAGCGAGGTCAGGGTGATCCCGAGTTGAGTCGCGGAGATGTAGCGGGAGAGCGATTGTAGGGCCCGTCGTGCCAGAATAGCTTTGCGATCCCCGTTGCGGATCATCTCGTCCAGGCGCGTGCGCCGCGCGCTGACGAGTGCGAATTCGGCCGCCACGAAAAAGGCGTTCGCGAGGACCAGCACGAAGACGGCTGCTAGGCCAATACCTATCGGAGGGTGCGCTGCGGTTTCCATATGCAATAACGCTAGTGCCTGACGCGCGTCACCGCGAGGTGCGGTGCTGATCCGGCGCATCGAGGCACCGCCCTTCGACCGTGTCGAGCCGCTGCTGCCGAGCACCGGGGGCAGCGACCCGGCCACGCGCCAGACCGTCGCCGCGATCCTCGACGACGTTCGCGTCCGCGGAGACGAAGCCGTGCGCGAGTATGCCCGCCGCTTCGACGGCTATGACGAGCCGCCCGCCGCCTGGGAGCTCGAGCCCGGCCGGTGGCAGGGCGCGCTGAGCCGGATCGACGCCGGCCTCCGCGCCGCGCTCAATCACGCCGTGGACCGGGTCCGCAGCTATCACGAGCATCAGCGCGAGCCGGGATTCACGCTCGCGGAGGACGACGGCACCGTCGTCGGCATGAAGGTGACGCCGCTCGACCGGGTGGGGCTCTACGTACCCGGCGGCAAGGCGTCCTACCCCTCGTCGGTGGTGATGAACGCGCTCCCGGCGCTGGTCGCGGGCGTGCCGGAGATCATCGTGGCGGTGCCGCCGGGCGGAGTCACCGACCCGGTGCTGGCCGCGTGCGCGCTATCGGGCGTCACCCGCATCTTTCAGATCGGTGGCGCGCAGGCGGTGGCGGCGCTGGCGTACGGGACCGCGACGATTCCGCGGGTGGACAAGATCGTCGGGCCGGGCAACCGCTGGGTGGCCGAGGCGAAGCGCCAGGTGGTGGGGCAGGTGGGGATCGACATGATCGCGGGGCCCACCGAGGTGCTGATCATCGCCGACGCGACCGCGAGCGCCGAGCGGGTCGCCGCCGACCTGATCGCGCAAGCCGAGCACGATGAGGACGCGACCAGCTGGTGCGTAACGACGCACGAGCCGCTGGCGGATGCCCTCCCTGCGGCACTGGAAGCCGCGCTCGCCCGGGCGCCGCGCGCCGGCATCGCGCGGGTCGCGCTGGAGCGCAACGGCCTCATCGTGCTGGTGCCGTCGCTCAAGGATGCAATCGAGGTCGCCAACCTCCGCGCCCCCGAGCATCTCCAGATCCTGACCGAAGGCGCCGAGCGGGTGGCGAGCGGTGTGCGCCACGCCGGCGCCATCTTTCTCGGCGACGACACGCCGGAACCGGTCGGCGACTACCTCGCCGGCCCCAGCCACGTGCTCCCCACCGGCGGCACCGCGCGCTACGCCTCGCCGCTCGGCGTCTACGACTTCGTCACCCGCACCAGCGTCATCCGCTACTCGCGCGCTCGCCTGCGCCACGATGCCGAGGACATCATCGCGCTGGCCGAGGCGGAGGGGCTGGCCGGGCATGCGGAGGCGGTGCGGGTGCGTATCCGGAATTAAATTTCAGAATGCCCACTCGCCCCGTAGATCAGCGAAACTGCGTTCACCTCGCCGGGGCCCGCGCACTCTCGGCGGGCACGGTGCGCCGGCTCTGGGCCGTGCTCGGAATGACCGGGCTGTTCATGATCGTCGAGGCGATCGGCGGCTGGCTGTCGGGCTCGCTGGCGCTGCTGGCCGACGCCGGGCACATGCTGACCGACGTCGGGGCGCTGGGACTGTCGCTCCTCACCGCCTGGATCGCGCAGCGGCCAGCCGATGAGAGCAAGACCTACGGCTATCAGCGCTGGGAGATTCTCGCCGCGCTGGTCAACGGCGCCGCGCTGTTCGGCATTGCCGGGTGGGTCACGATCGAGGCGATCCGGCGGATCCAGAGTCCCGAGCCGGTGCGCGCCGACCTCTTCCTCGGCATCGCCGCCGCCGGCCTCGTCGTCAACCTCATCAGCCTCCGCATCCTGCACGGCGCGCATACCAGTACCCTGAACGCCCGCGGGGCCTACCTCCACGTCCTCGGCGATTTGCTGGGGTCGGTCGGCGCGCTCGGTGCGGCGGCGATCATCGCACTCACCGGGTGGACTCTCGCAGACCCGCTGATCTCCGTACTCCTCGCTGTCCTCATTCTGACGGGCGCGTGGCGGCTGATGCGCGAAAGCACCGACATTCTGCTCGATGCCGTTCCCGGTCATGTGGCGATGCCCGACGTCCAGCGCCGGATGCTCAGCGTCAGCGGGGTCAGTGCCGTCCACGACCTTCATGTCTGGACGGTCGGCAACGGGATCGTCGCGATGAGCGGGCATGCGGTGGTGCCGTCGCTCGATGACCATCCCGAGGTGCTGGGCGGGATTCGCAGCGAGATGGCCGGGCTCGGCATCAGCCACGTCACCATTCAGCTCGAGGTCGAGGACGAGTGCGTGGAGGCCGGTGCGGCGGTGCATCAGAGCCACGACCACGGACTTCCGGGCCACCGCCACTAGCTCGAGTTCCGCCACCGTCGCTCCCACTTCCGATCGTCGCGGCGCCCGATTTTCCGTCTTGCGGGCTGCATCGGCTCCATCTATATATGCCGCTCGGAGGCCCGGGCGCCCGGGCCTCGACTGTTCGGTGACTCAGGCAGACGGAACTCGGTGCCGATTCGGAATCTGGCGATCATCGCCCATGTCGATCATGGAAAAACAACGCTGGTGGACCAGATGCTCCGCCAGGCGGGCGCGTTCCGGGCCAACCAGCATGTCGAGGAGCGGGTGATGGACTCCAACCCGCTCGAGCGCGAGCGGGGCATCACCATTCTCGCCAAGAATATCGCGGTCTCGTGGCACGGGGTGAAGATCAATATCGTGGATACGCCCGGCCACGCCGACTTCGGCGGCGAGGTCGAGCGGATTCTGCGCATGGTGGACGGCGTGCTGATCCTCGTGGACGCGGCCGAAGGTCCGATGCCGCAGACCCGCTTCGTCACGCGGAAGGCGCTGGCGCTGGGCCTCCAGCCGATCGTCGCCATCAACAAGATCGATCGGAGCGACTCGGAGCCGCTCCGGGTGCACGACGAGGTGCTCGGGCTCTTCATCGACCTCGAGGCCACGCACGACCAGCTCGACGCGCCGTTTCTCTACACCTCGAGCCGCGCCGGCACCGCCACCACCGATCTGAATAAGCCCGGCACCGATCTCGTCCCGCTCTTCCAGACGATCCTCGATACCGTTCCCGAGCCCACCGGCGATCCGGACCAGCCGTTCCAGATGCTGGTCTCGACCCTCGACCACTCGACTTTCCTGGGGCGTATCGGCATCGGGCGCATCGAGCGGGGCCGAGCCCGGGTCGGCGACCAGGTGGCGCTGCTGCCGCTGGGCGAGCCCGGGATGATGGATGTCAGCGAGACGGTCGAGCGGAACCGGATCACCAGACTGTTCACCTTTCAGGGGCTGGGCCGCGTCGAGGTCGAGGAGGCCGCGGCGGGCGACATCGTGGCGCTGTCGGGCTTCGAAACGCTCGAGATCGGGAAGACCATTGCCGCACTCGACTGCCCGGAGCGCCTCGCCGGCATCGCCGTCGAGGAGCCGACGATCTCGGTGGACTTCATCGTCAGCAACAGCCCCTTCGCCGGCCGGGAAGGGAAGTTCGTCACCAGCCGCCAACTGCACGACCGGCTCTATCGCGAGCTGGAGCGGAACGTGGCGCTCCGGGTCGAGCCGACGGACACGCCCGATACCCACAGCGTGTCGGGCCGGGGCGAGCTCCACCTCGGCATCCTGATGGAAACGATGCGGCGCGAGGGGTACGAGTTCCAGGTCAGCCGGCCGCGGGTCATCACCCGAATCGGCCCGAACGGCGAGCGGCTGGAGCCGTACGAGGAGCTGACGGTGGACGTCGCCGAGGAGTACATGGGCGTCGTCATGGAGAAGCTGGGGCCGCGGCGGAGCGAGCTGATCGAGATGCGGAATCCGGGGCAGGGCATGGTCCGGCTCACCTTCCGGATTCCGGCGCGGGGGCTCTTCGGCTATCGCTCGGAGTTCCTCACCGATACTCGCGGGAACGGGGTGCTGCATCACCGGTTCCTGGATTACGGACCGTGGGCGGGGCCGCTCGCGGGGCGGAAGCGCGGCGTGCTGGTGGCCGACCGCGAGGGCTCTGTGGTGGCCTTCGCGCTGGGGAACCTGCAGGACCGGGCGCAGATGTTCGTCACCCCGGGCGAGCTCGTGTACGAGGGCATGCTGACGGGCGAGAACTCGCGGCCGGGCGACATGGAGGTGAACGTCACCAAGGAGAAGAAGCTGACCAACATGCGGACGACGGCCTCGGACGACAACGTCATCCTGGAGCCGC
>JACDDX010000139.1 GCA_013816685.1 Gemmatimonadales bacterium | reverse complement strand
GAGCAAGATCGCCCTGGGCCGGCCCCGTCCGGAGGAGAGTCTCGACGCCGACGGCTACGTGCCCTTCTCGGGCCAGGAATCGATGCCGTCGGGGCATACGGCCGTGGCGTTCGCTTTTGCCACGTCGCTGGCCGACGATATCCACCAGCCCTGGGCCTCGGTCGGTCTGTTTACCCTAGCCACCGCGGTCGGATGGTCGCGGGTCAATGACGATCGGCACTGGTTGAGTGACATCGCCGCGGGCGCCGCCGTCGGGATCACGTCCTCCAAGCTGATCAGCGGTCGCTGGCGCCTGTTCCACCTGCGGCCGCCATCCGTGCTGCTGAGCCCCACCGGCGCCGGGCTCGCCTGGGGCGCGACCTTCTGACCTGCCGCCGAGGTCGCCGCCGTTATCTTTCGTCCTTCCCTGATGCAGAGCGGCGAGGGCCACGATGAGCGGCAGTGTCAACATTCCAACGCCTCGCAATGAGCCGGTGCTTGGCTATGCGCCCGGCACGCCTGAGCGCAACGCGCTCAAGGCCGCGCTGGCAGTCGTCGGCGCGCAACAACCCGAGATTCCGGTGGTGATCGGCGGCCAGGAGGTGCGGACCGGCGTGTTCCACGATCTGACGTCGCCGCACTGCCATCGCCGAGTGCTCGCGCGAGTGCATCAGGCCGACCGGGCGTCGGTCCAGCGCGCCGCTGATGCCGCGGTCGAGGCGCAGCGCGACTGGGCGCACTGGCGATTCGAGGACCGGGCCGCCGTCTTCCTCAAGGCCGCCGAGCTGCTTGCCGTGACGCACCGGCAGCTCCTCAACGCCGCCACGATGCTGGGCCAGAGCAAGACCGCATTTCAGGCCGAGATCGACAGCGCCTGCGAGCTGATCGACTTTCTTCGCTTCAATGTGCACTTCGCGGAGCGGATCTACGCCGAACAGCCGGAGAGCGCGCCGGGTGTGTGGAACCGGATGGATCACCGACCGCTCGAAGGGTTCGTCTACGCCATCACGCCCTTCAACTTTACCGCCATCGCCGGCAACCTGCCTACCGCACCGGTGCTCATGGGCAACGCGGCGATCTGGAAACCGTCGACGACGGCGGCGCTCAGCAACTGGCACTTCTTCAAGCTGCTGGAGGAGGCAGGGCTTCCTCCCGGTGTCATCAACTTCGTGCCGGGGGCCCCGGCCGACGTGAGCGACGTGCTGCTCGCCGACCGCCGACTGGCGGGCATCCACTTCACCGGATCGACCGCCGTGTTCCAGCTCATCTGGCGGAGGGTGGCCGAGCATCTCGACCGGTACGCTGGGTACCCCCGCATCGTGGGTGAGACCGGCGGCAAGGATTTCATTGTCGCGCACGCGAGCGCCGATGTCGGCGCGCTGGCCGTGGGGATGGTGCGCGGGGCGTTCGAGTACCAGGGGCAGAAGTGCAGCGCGGCGTCGCGGGCGTACATTCCCGACAATCTCTGGCCCGCGGTGCGCGATCGGGCGGTTGCCATGATCGACGACATCCGGATGGGAGACGTCAGCGACTTCCGGAACTTCATGGGCGCCGTGATCGACCAGCGGGCGTTCACCCGCATTCGCGATCATCTCGACCGCGCCGGGAAAGATGCCGGCGTGAAGATCGTCGCGGGCGGCGGCACGGACGACTCGGTCGGCTGGTTCGTCGAGCCGACGCTGCTCGAAGTCGAGGATCCCGGCTATCGTACGATGTGCGAGGAGATCTTCGGGCCGGTGCTCAGCGTGCACGTCTACCCCGAAAAGCGCTGGGCCGAGACGCTGGAGCTGGTGGACCGCACCGGCCCCTATGCGCTGACCGGCGCGGTGTTCTCGCAGGACCGCGGTGCGCTCACGCAGGCGGACCGCGCGCTCCGGAACGCGGCCGGCAACTTCTACCTAAACGACAAGCCGACCGGCGCGGTGGTGGGCCAGCAGCCATTCGGGGGCGCCCGCGCCAGCGGCACCAACGACAAGGCGGGCTCGATCCTGAATCTGCTGCGCTGGGTGTCACCCCGGAGCATCAAGGAGACCTTCGCACCGCCCCGGGAGTATCGCTATCCATTCATGGGTGAGGCGTAGCGGCACCGTCGCGCTTGTACACCCGTCCGGCTTTCATGACGAACTCGACCCGCTGCAGCTCTGTAATATCGGCCAGCGGGTTTCCCTTGACCGCGATCAGGTCGGCATAGTGCCCAGGCGCCACGGCGCCCAGGCTGTCCGAGCGGTCGAGCAGGGCGGCGGCAACGCTCGTCGCCGACCGGATCGCCTGCATCGGCGCCATCCCATAGCGGACCATGTAGCCCAGTTCCTGGGCCTGATTCTGCAACCACGAATACCCACCCGCGTCGGTACCGTAGGCGATTAACGCGCGCCGCCGGACCGCCTCCTGAAATGCCCGCCGCTCCAGATCGACCATTCCGGGCCAGATGCCGCCCCGACCCTTGGCGACATAAGCCCCAACGAAGATGGTGGGACACCAGTAGACCCGCTGCGCGACCATGCGGTCGATCAGGTCGGGCGTCAGTCCATCGCCGTGTTCGATGGTGTTCACGCCGGCCCGGAGCGCGGCGTCGATCCCATCCCAGCCGATCGCATGGGCCGCGACCTTGCGACCGAGACGGTGCGCTTCCCCGACCAACACCCTGAGCTCGTCGTCGGTGAAGTTCACCCAGCTGTGCAGGCGGCCGTCCTTGCCCATGTAGTACCGCCGGTCGGCGTAGACCTTGATCCAGTCGGCGCCGTACTTGACCTGCTCGCGAACCGCCTTCCGGATCTCGTCCGCCCCATCGACGATCTGCACTCCTTCGGGCACCTTCAACTCCCAGGAGTAGCCGCTCAGCGGATACATGCCGGTCGCGCTGAACGCGCGGGTCGCCACGTACATGCGCGGCCCTGGCACGACGCCCCGCTCGATCGCATGCTTGAGGTCGACGTCGGCATACATGGCGCCCTCGGTCTCCAGATCCCGCAGCGTCGTGAACCCGTTGAGGAGCGCGACGCGGGCGGCGGCCGTGGCGCGGATCGCGCGATAGGGGATCGATTCCTTGAGCAGCTGGTCATCGTAGTCCTGCGCGGTGATGTCGCCCTGCAGCAGCACGTGGGTGTGCGCGTCGATCAGGCCGGGCAGCACGGTGAGGCCGCGCAGGTCCACCGTGTCCGATGCGCCCGCGGCGGCGGACACCTGCGCGTACGGGCCCACACGAATGATCCGGCCGTTCGCGACGAGGATGCCCTGATCGCCACGCACCGCGTCCGCCAGACCGTCGATGAGACGGCCCGCGCGGATGAGCACCGGGCGTGGTGCGGCGGAGTCGGTGGCGGAGTCAGCCGTCGAGGGAGATGCGGGCGGGCCCTGCGCACGGGCGACGGAAGCACATCGGGCGGTTGGGGCAAAGCCGATGGAGATCAGGCAGAGGACGGATGGGAAGCGCATGCACACTCCTGGTTGCACACCCGCTGGGCGGCGGTCAGCGCCCGGTGCGTCGTGCCCCGAAGAAGCGCTGTTCCGGATCGAAGAGTAGCGTCGCGAGACCGAAGATGATGGCCGTGGTCGCGGCCAGAACGCCGAGATCCGTGCTCCAGGCAAATTCTCCCGGCTGCCCCAGGGCGTGACGCATCAGGTCGACCTGATAGGTGACCGGGTTGGCGAGCGCCAGCGTCCGCAGCGATTGCGGCATGCCCGCGATGGGGTAGAGCGCGCCGCTCACGAACAGCAGCGGGAAGAGCACCACGTTGATGACGCCGGCGAAATTCTCGACCGACCGAAGGCGGGCGGCGACCAGCAGGCCCAGAACGCTGCTCGAGAGGGCGGCCACCGCGAGCGTCGCGCCTGACGCGACGAACTCGGCGACAGTGACCTCGACCAGCAGCGGAGCGGCCGCCAGCACGACGAGACCCTGCACCAGCCCGACTGCCGCCGCGGCGAGGGAGCGCCCGAGCAGAATGGCACCAAGACCGGCCGGGCTCGCGAGCATGAGCCGAAGCATGCCGAACTCGCGATCGTACACCGTCGCGATCGCCGTGAGCATGGCCCCGAACAGCACCGCCATGATCAGGACGCCCGGGTAGACGAACGTCTGATAGGAGACGCCGCTTTGGATCCGGGCAATCGAGTCGTACCCGGTCCCGACCAGGAGGAGCCAGATGAACGGTCGGGCGAGTCCGCCGAGCAGTCGGCTGGTCTGTCGGGTGGTGCGCGCGAGATCGCGGGCGACGATGCCGTACACCGCGCTGGCCGCGCTCACGCCGCGTCTCCCGAACGCACCTGAGTGCGGGCAAAATAGACATCCTCGAGTGACACCGGCCGGATCGCGAGGCGCTCGATGCGGGGCGCGGCACCGGCCAGCTCGACGACTGCTTCACGCGGGCCGGCGAACCCCACGCGCAGCCCCCGCCCGGTCCGAATCGCCGAGCGAGCGGCGCCCAATCCGCGCAGTGCGCTCGCCAGCCGTTCCGCACCCTCGCCCTCAATTTCCGCGACCGCGTCCCCGATCGTGGCGCGCAGGTCGGCCGGGGATCCGTCGGCCACCATGACGCCGCGCGCCAGGAGTACGACCCGGTCAGCCGGCTCGGCCTCGGCCATGTAGTGTGTGGAGAAGAGCACCGTGGTGCCCCGCTCGCGCCGCTGGGCTTCGATCGTGTTCCACATCCGCTCGCGATGCTCGGGATCGAGGCCCACGGTGGGTTCGTCGAGAATGAGGAGATCGGGAAGGTGGAGGGTCGCGCGCGCGACATCGGCCAAGCGCCGCCAGCCACCGGAGAGCGTCTTCGCAGGCCGGTCGGCGAACTGTCCCAGCCCGGTCCGTTCGATGGCGTCGCTGACGGCGGCTCGCGCCAGCCGGCCACCGAGTCCCCCCAGGCGTGCCGCGAAGAGCAGGTTCTCCCGGACGGTGAGGAGGCCGTCGATGCTGGTCTCCTGAAACAGGAGTCCCAGGCGACGCCGGACCACGTGCCGTCGGCGGCTCACGTCCTGACCGAAAATGCGGGCGACGCCGCGCGAGGGCGCGAGCAGCGTGGCCAGGAGGAGCATCGCGGTCGTCTTGCCCGCGCCGTTCGGCCCCAGCAGGCCGACCAGCGCACCGGCGGGCACCACCAGATTGAGTCCGTCGAGCGCGCGGGTGTCGCCGTAATCGCGTCCGAGTGCCTCGGTTTCAACCGCCGGAGCTGCGTCGTTCACGGCACCCGGCTCATGCCGTCGGCCTCACGCGCCTTGCGGCTCGGTCACGAAATCCCGGTACTCGTAAACCAGGGGAGCGGCGTTGTCGGCGACGGCCTCGTCGATCAGGTGCCGGTGCGGGCTGAGGGTGCAGACCGGGTCCGGGTTGGTAGCATCACCGGTGAGCGCGAGCGCCTGGCAGCGGCAGCC
>JACDDX010000138.1 GCA_013816685.1 Gemmatimonadales bacterium | reverse complement strand
GGTGCATACTGCGCGGGAGCGGCTGCTGCGGCTGGGGGAGGGTGGGGCGGCCGCGCGCGAAGCGGCAAAGGCCGCGTCGGTCGGGCTGATGGACGTGGCAGCCGATGCGGAGGCCAACGACGAGTGGACGCGCCGCATCTCCGAATCGGCCGGCGAGGTCCGCGGCCTCATCGAAGGGATCGCCGGCCGGATGCGTGAAGTGTCGGCCGGCACCGAGGATTACGCGGCCGCCGCTCAGGAGATCGCCGCCGCGGCCGAGGAGCTCAACGCCGCCACCGAGGAGATCTCCAGTTCCGCCGGCCACCTCGCCGGTGTGGCCGAACGGCTGACCAGCGCGGTCGGCGGCTTCACGCTCTAGCATCACGCTCGCTCTTAGTACTTTCCCTCATGCTGCACCTCCTCCGCAACGTCGAGCTCTACGACCCCGCGCCTCAGGGTCCCGCGCACATCCTCGTCGCAGGCGAATCGATCGTGTGGATCGGCGCCGCCGCGCCCACCCTGCCCCGCACACTCGGCGTCGAAGAGCACGACCTCGGCGGCCGGCGGGTCGTGCCGGGTTTCATCGACGTGCACGTGCACCTCACCGGCGGCGGCGGCGAGGCCGGGCCGAACACCCGGGTGCCCCCGGTGCTGCTGAGCCGGCTGACCCGCGCGGGCACCACCACGGCGGTGGGCCTGCTCGGCACCGACGACATCGTGCGGACGCCGGCCGAGCTGGTGACGGTGGCCCGCGGCCTCATCGCCGAAGGGCTGAGCGCCTACTGCTGGAGCGGTGGCTACCATCTGCCGCCCGCCACGGTCACCGGCAGCGTGAGGGGCGATCTGGTCCTCATCGACCTGGTCGTCGGCGTCGGCGAGATCGCCATCAGCGACCACCGCTCCAGCCAGCCGTCGCTCGACGATCTGCTCAAGGTCGCGGCCGAGGCACACGTCGGCGGGCTGATGAGCGGCAAGGCGGGTGTACTGCACCTGCACCTGGGCGAAGGCGAGCGCGGACTGGCGCTGGTGCGCGCCGCGCTGGACCAGAGCGAGCTGCCGCCGGCCGTCTTCTACCCGACCCACGTCAACCGGAAGCGCGCCCTCTGGTCCGAGGCGATGGCGCTGGCCGAGCGGGGCTGCACCGTGGACGTCACCGCCTTCCCACCCAGCGGCGACGACGACGAGTGGCTCGCGGGCGAGGCGATCGCGCAATATCTCGACGCCGGCCTCCCGCCGGGGCGGCTCACCGCGAGCTCCGACGGCGGCGGGTGTCTGCCGTCGTTCGATGTCGAGGGGCGGGTCACCGCCATGGACGTGGGCCAACCCAGTGCGCTGAGCGAGACGATGTGCTGGCTGCTGGCGCGCGGCTATCCGCTGGAGCGAGTGCTGCCGGTCTTCACCGCGAACCCGGCGCGGGTGCTCCGGCTGGAGCGGAAGGGCCGGCTGGCGGCAGGAAGCGATGCCGACCTGCTGGTGCTGGACGACCGGGGCGGCATCACCGACGTGATGGCGCGGGGCCGCTGGCACCTGCGCGACGGCGTGCCCATCGTCCGCGGCACCTTCGAGCGCGAAGGCGGCGGAACGACGTAGTTCGCATGCCTGGAGTATCTTGGCGGGCGCAGGCGGTGGGAATCCGGGCGAGAGGAGCGATCGGTGGGGACGACGGCGGAGCCGGTACGGGGCTACATCATTCCGGTCGGAGGCGCGGAGGAGAAGATCGGCGACGTCGCGATTCTCCGCCGGTTCGCCGCGCTCTGCGACTCGGGTGCGGGCCGGGTGGCGATCATCCCGACCGCCTCCGCGCTGGAGGACACGGGAGCGCGCTATGCTGAGATCTTCACCGGATTGGGCACCCGCGAGGCGATCGTCCTCCCGATCGAGAGCCGCTCTGACTGCGCCCGCCCCGAGGTGCTCGATACCCTCGACCGGGCCGACGGCGTGTTCCTCACCGGCGGCAACCAGCTTCGGCTCAGCACCATGCTCGGCGGCACGGAGGTAGCCAAGACTCTTCGGCGCCGCAACCGTGAAGGGATGCACGTCGCGGGCACCTCGGCAGGCGCCGCGTTCCTCTGCGAGCATATGATCGCGTTCGGCAAGGAAGGCGCGTCGCCCCGCGCCAGGGCCGTGACCCTCGCGCCGGGCCTCGGTCTCACCAACCGGATCATCATCGACCAGCACTTCCGCCAGCGCGACCGGCTGGGCCGGCTGCTCACCGCGCTCGCCTACAACCCGTTCGCGATCGGAATCGGCCTCGACGAGAACACCGCCGCGTTCATCGGGCCCGACGAGACGCTCGAGGTCGTGGGCGGCGGCGCGATCACGGTCGTCGATCCGTCCGATCTCCAGTTCAGCTCCATGGCGCGGGTGCGGAAGAACGACCCGGTGTGCCTCATCAACCTCAAGCTGCACCTGCTCGACCGCGGCTCGACCTTCCACCTCCACACCCGGGTGGCGGCGGCGGCCCTAGTGATCGCGGAACGGGTCTCCGGGAGTCACCATGCGTATCCTTGACCAGGCGGTCTACGTCGGCCCCAGTCTCTACGCCCGGTTTCCCGTCATCCGGCTGCACGTGGATCTGGGCCCGCTCGAAGACTGGCCCTCGGGCAAGCTCGGTCCGGCGTTCACCGATCCGCTGCTCGCGGCGCTGCCGGGGCTGCACACCCACACCTGCAGCTATGGGGTGAAAGGCGGCTTCGTCCGCCGCCTGACCGAGGGCGACGGCACCTGGATGGGCCACATCCTCGAACACGTCGCCATCGAGCTGCAGAACGTGGCCGGCGAGCACGTCACCTTTGGCAAGACCCGCTCGAACGGTCCCCGCGGCCACTATTACGTCATCTACCAGTACGAGCAGGAGGAGGTCGGCCCGGAAGCCGGCCGCCTTGGTCTCACCCTCCTCCACTCGCTGCTGCCGCCCGAGCTCCGCTGCGAAGGCGATCTCCCGGCCCACTTCGACTGGGCCGTGGCGCGGGACGAATTCATCCGGTTCACCCAGCGCCGGGCACTGGGTCCGAGCACGGCCGCGCTGGTGCGGGCAGCCGAGGAGCGGGGCATTCCCTGGATCCGGATGAACGAGCAGAGTCTCATCCAGCTCGGCCACGGGCGATTCCAGCAGCGGATCCAGGCGACGATCACCGGCCGCACACCGCACGTCTCCGTGGAGCTGGCATCGGACAAGGAGGAGACCAACCGGCTGCTCGGCAACCTCGGTCTTCCCGTCCCGAAGCAGCGCCTGGTGCAAGAGGTCGAGGACGCGGTCGCGGCCGCGGAGCGGGTGGGCTACCCGGTGGTGGTGAAGCCGTACAACGCCAATCACGGGCGCGGCGTCAGCATCGGGCTGACGACGGCCGAGGAGGTGCGCGCGGGTTTCGAGACCGCGCGCGAGCACAGCCGGAGCGTCATCGTCGAGAGCTTCATCCGGGGCGACGACCACCGGATGCTGGTGGTGAACGGCAAGCTGGTGGCGGTGAGCCGACGGGTGCCGGGGCACCTCACCGGCGACGGACGGAGCACGGTCGAGGCGCTGGTCGAGCAGGTCAACGCCGATCCGCGGCGTGGCATCGGCCACGAAAAGGTGCTGACCCGGCTGGAGCTCGACGAGCAGGCCGAGCGGCTGCTGGAGGCGAGGGGCTACACCCGAACGAGCGTGCCTGCGGCCGGGGAGCACGTGCCGCTCCGCTCGACCGGCAATCTCTCGACCGGCGGGACCGCAACCGACATGACCGATCTGGTGCATCCCGACAACGCCGAGATGGCGGAGCGGGCGGTGCGGGCAATCGGGCTGGATGTCGGGGGCGTGGACTTTCTCACGACCGACATCACCGAGTCGTACAAGGAGGTCGGTGGCGCCATCTGCGAGGTGAACGCGGCGCCGGGGTTCCGGATGCACATGGCGCCGAGCGAGGGCCGGGCGCGCGATGTGGCGGCACCGGTAATCGAGATGCTCTTTCCGGCGGGGAGTCCCAGCCGGATTCCCATCGCGGCGGTCACCGGCACCAACGGCAAGACCACGACCGCGCGGATGCTGGCTCACATCCAGAAGCTCGCGGGACATCACGTCGGGCTCACGACCACCGACGGCGTGTACATCGACGGCCAGCGCACGGTACCGGGTGACATGACCGGACCGGTGGCGACCCGCATGGTGCTCAGCGATCCGAACGTCGATCTGGCGGTGCTGGAGGTGGCGCGGGGCGGATTGCTGCGCGCCGGCATGGGTGTGCGCCACTGCGACGTCGGCGCGGTGCTCAACATCAAGGCCGATCACCTGGGTCTCCGGGGCGTGGGGACGCTGGAGCAGCTCGCGGAGGTCAAGCGCATCGTGGTCGAGGTGGCGCGCGACACCGCGGTGCTCAACGCGGACGACCCGCTCTGTCTCAAGATGGCTGACTACACGCGGGCCAGGCATCTCTGCTACGTGACGACCGATCCGACGCATGCGCTGGTGCGGGAGCACGTGGAGGCGGGCGGGCGCGGGGTGGTGCTGGAGTCGGGAGTGAAGGGCCAGATGATCACCATCTACGACCGGGGCGCGCACATTCCGCTGCTCTGGACTCACCTGATTCCCGCGACGCTCGAAGGCCGCGCCGCCCACAACGTCCAGAACGCCATGTTCGCCGCGGCCATGGCCTTCAGCATGGGCCTCAAGCTGGAAGACATCCGCCACGGTCTCCGCACCTTCGACACGACTTTCTTCCAGGCGCCGGGCCGGATGAACATCTTCTCCGAGCACCCGTTCAAGGTCATTCTCGACTACGGCCACAACCCGCATGCGGTCGAGGCGATGTGCAGTCTTGCCGACCGGCTCGAGGTCCGCGGGCGGCGCATCGCCGTGCTGGCCGCGCCGGGCGACCGTCGCGATCAGGATATCCGTGACATCGGGCGGATTGCAGCGGGCTGCTTCGATCGCTACATCTGCCGGCGGGACGACAACCTTCGCGGCCGCCAGGGCGACGAGGTGCCCCGGTTGCTCGAGGAG
Organism: Gemmatimonadales bacterium; assembly: GCA_013816685.1. Taxonomy (GTDB): domain Bacteria; phylum Gemmatimonadota; class Gemmatimonadetes; order Gemmatimonadales; family GWC2-71-9; genus JACDDX01. Next base: position 417 of record JACDDX010000138.1, on the reverse strand, counting down.
GCGCTGCGCGAGCACGGGGTGACCGAGGATCAGATCGCAGTGATTCCCGAGGAGCAGGCCGCGGTGGACGCGGCGCTGCGTGAGGCGCAGCCCGGCGACCTGCTGCTCATCTTCGGCGACCAGATCACCCGGTCGTGGAAGCAGATCATCGGGTACCGGCCCCAGGAGGCGAGCGCGCCGGTTCCGACCCGCACCCGCGCGGCACGACCCGAGTCCCCCGTCGAGACCGGGCCCCGGAATGATGCGCGGCGGGAATTCGTGCGCGAGGAGCGGGGCGTCTGGCTCGCACGTGAGACCGAGACCGAGGACTGACGCCCGCCGGCGACAGGTGACCACCGCGATGCTCGACTCCCGCCGGCTCACCGGCCCCGGCCTCCTGCTCGACCGGCCCGGCGCCGCGTTCGAGGTGCACCTCGA
>JACDDX010000137.1 GCA_013816685.1 Gemmatimonadales bacterium | reverse complement strand
GGTGCGGCGCGCCGACTCGGTCGCCACGGCCCGGCGCGACTCGCTGGCCGAGCTTCAGACGCGCGCGCAGGCCCGGCGTGACTCAGTGGCCAGGGTGCCCCCGCCCTCGCCGGACACCGCACGATGAGCCCATCCCCAGTCAGAGCCAACCGGCTCCAGCTCCTCGCCATCATGGCGCTCCTCGTCGTGCTCCATTTCTACCTCCGGCCCCGGCTCTGGGGCTCGCGGGTCAGTCCCGATTTCCTGCTCATCGCGCTCGTGCTCTTCGCGATGCGCAGCGGGCCGGGCGCGGGCGCGCTCGCGGGATTCCTGGTTGGGCTGGCCGGGGACGCGTTGACTCCGGCGCGGTTCGGTGCGGGCGCGCTGGCGCACACGCTGGTCGGCTATCTCGCCGCCTGGAGTCGTGCCGTCTTCTTCGCCGACAACCTGCTCGTGAATGCCGCGTTCGTGGCCGCCGCGCTGTGGGTTCGCGACCTCATCGTGCTGCTCGCGAGCGGGATCGACCAGCGGCAGCTCGTCGCCGAGCTCACGCTCTACAGCCCGCTCCAGGCGCTCTCCACCGGTGTGTTCGCGCTGCTGGTGCTGGTGACGTTCCGCGAGTGGTTCGCCATCCGGCTCGACGCATGAGGCCCTGGGAATGAAGGGCATCAGATGAACGGGTTCGACTCCTACAAGGTGCGGGAGCGTGCCGACGTCGCCCGCTGGGTCCTCGGCGTTGCCTTCCTGGTACTGGGCGGCGCGTTCTTCCGCACGCAGGTCATGCAGCACGAAAAGTTCCAGCTCCGGGCCGAGACCAACCGCCTGCGTCCCATTCCGCTGGCCGCACCGCGGGGTCAGATCCTGGACCGGAGCGGACGGATCATCGCCGAGAATGTCCCGGGCTATTCGGTGAAGCTGATCGCGCCGTCGGCCGATTCGCTCCGCGCCGTGCTCGCGCGGGTGGGACAGGTCGTGCCGATCGACAGCGGCGCCGTGACCGAGATCGTGCGCCGCTTCCGCGCCGCGCGCTACCAGCCGGCGCTGGTGCTGGGCGACGCCGACTTCACGACGGTGGCGCGGCTCGAGGAGCGGCGATCCTCCCTGCCGGGGCTCGTGATCCAGGCCGAACCCAAGCGGCTCTACCCTTCCGGCCGCGCGGTGGCGCATCTGGTGGGCTACGTCTCCGAGGTGACGGAGGGTGACCTCGCCGCGCAGCGCTTCCCCGGCGCCCAGCTCGGCTCGATCGTGGGAAAGGCGGGGCTGGAGAAGCAGTATGACGATTCGCTCCGCGGGGATGAGGGCGTGCGTTACATCGAGGTGAACGCGCGCGGCCGCCTGGTGCGTGAAGAGGCGAGCACCGCCACGCTGCCGCCGACGCCCGGTCGCCCGATCCGAACGACAATCGATCTCGACCTCCAGCGCTTTATCGACAGCATCTGGCCCGCCGGCATTCGCGGCGCGATGATCGCCATGACGCCCGCGGGCGAGGTGCGCGCGCTCTACTCGGCACCCGCGTACGACCCCAACGACTTCGTGGGCGGGATCAGCAGCAGGCTCTGGCGCCAGCTCAACACCGACGACGCGAAGCCGCTCCTCAACCGCGCCATCCAGACCCGCTATCCGCCCGCATCGCCGTTCAAGCTGGCAATCAGCGCGATGGCGCTCAAGCGCGGGCTGGTCTCGCTGGATACCCGCATGCCGGTGCCCTGCCGCGGCGGCATGCAGCTCGGCAATCGCTATTTCCGCTGCTGGAAGAAAGAGGGCCACGGCGCCGTCGACCTCATCGGCGCGGTGGCGGGCAGCTGCGACGTCTACTTCTACCAGCTCGGTCTGCGCCTCGGTCTCGACGCCATCATCAAGGATGGGGTGCTGATGGGCTTCCGCGACCGGAGCGGCATCGATCTCGAGAACGAATCCCGGCCGATCTATCCGTCGTCCTTGGCATACTTCGACCGGCTGTACGGCCCACGCAACTGGAGCCCGCCGGCGACGACGCTCAACTTCTCGATCGGCCAGGGCGAGAACACCCAGACGCTGATCAACATGATGCGGTTCTACCAGGCGCTGTCCGGGACCGGCATCGAGTCGACCCCGTACATCGTGCGGCAGTCGTCCACTCGCGGCGCATCGCTGGGGCTCACCGCCTCGCAGCTCGACGGGCTCCGCCACGCGCTGATCGCGGTGGTGGAGCGGGGCACGGCGGCCGGGTCGGCGATCCGGGCCGGCGGCAAGCAGAAGGAGCTGTCCATCGCCGGGAAGACGGGCACCGCGCAGAATCCGCACGGCAAGGATCACGGCTGGTTCATCGGGTTCGCGCCCGCGGAGAAGCCGGTGCTGGTGGTGGGCGGCATCATGGAGTTCGCCGAGCACGGGACCAACGTGGTTCCGACAGTGGTGCGGGCGCTCCGGCGCTACATCCTCGGACCCGATACGACCACCGCGGTCAAGGTGGAGCTCATCGTGCCGCAGGACAGCGCACCCCGGACGCTCGACCTCGAGACCACCGATTCGGCCGGCATCGCCCCGGTCCCGCTCGACGGCAGGCCGACCGCCAAGGAGCCGCGATGAGCGGAGCGCTGCGGTGAGCGGGGCGCAGCGATGAGGGCGGCACGGATCGACGGGCAGCTGATCGGGGTCAGTGCGCTGCTCGTTGCCTACGGCCTCATCATCCTGTACTCGGCCGGACAGACCGACGTGCCGACCCGTGCCGCCGGCGTGTGGTGGCACCAGTTCATCTGGGTGGGCGTCGGGCTCGTCGCGGCCACGGTCGCGTTCAACGTCTCGTTCCGCCTGCTCGAGTGGCTCTCGCCGATTGTCTACGGGTTCAGCATCCTGCTGCTGGTCATCGTCCTCGTGGTCGGCACCGGCGCCGGCACGGCGGAAAGCAGTCACAGCTGGCTCTCCATCGGCGGTCACCAGATCGGACAGCCTTCCGAGCTGGCCAAGGTGGCCACCGTGCTGATGCTCGCGAGATTCCTGTCGAGCCGGAAGGAGCCTCCCCGGGCCCTCCACGACCTGATCGGACCCGGTCTCATCATCGGCGCGCCCTTCCTGCTGGTGCTCAAGCAGCCCGACCTCGGCAGCGCGATCGTGTTCGTCGGAATCTTCTTCGCGATGCTCTTCTGGGCCGGCGTCCGCCCCCGCCTCCTGTTCTTGCTCGCGTCGCCCGGGATCAGCCTGCTGCTGGCGTTCAGCACGGTCGCCTGGATCGTCTGGATCCTCGCCTTTGTGCTGATCATCTGGGCCTGGCGTCCCTATCTGTGGGACTGGGCGCTCTGCCTGATCGCGAACGTCGTGATGGGCACGCTCGCGATGCCGCTCTGGAAGCACCTGGCGCCCTACCAGCAGAACCGGCTGCTCACCTTCCTGAATCCCGAAGTGGACCCCCGGGCGGCCGGCTACCACGCCATCCAGTCGCGCGTGGCGATCGGCTCGGGCGGGTGGTTCGGCACCGGCTACACCCAGGGTCCCCAGAAGCGGCTCGCCTTTCTTCCCGAGCAGCACACCGACTTCGTCTTTTCCGTGGTCGGCGAGGAGCTCGGTTTCCTCGGCGTCTTCGTCGCGCTGGCGCTGTTCCTGACGCTGTTCTTCGTGCTGATCCGGATCGCGCGGCGGGCGCCGGACGCGTTCAGCAGCCTGGTGATCTTCGGAATCGTCGGGCTCTTCTTCACCCACGTCTTCGAGAACGTGGGGATGACCGTCAATCTGATGCCGATCACCGGCATCCCGCTCCCGTTCTTCTCCTACGGCGGCTCGTTCTTCGTCATCTGCTCGCTCTGTCTGGGGCTGGCGATGCGGGTGGCCTGGGACTCCAGGCTGTCGGGGTACCACGACTTCTGACGGACCCGCAGCAGCGGGGGTCTGGCGTTGCGGCCGGATTCCCGTGAAATTGTACGTAACCGTACGCCACTCCTGGCTTTCCCACAACGTCGGTGACTCCCGAAATGGCTGCCGTGATGGCTTGGTTTAAAAAGGAACGCAAGCCGAGAACGTCGCATCGTGAGCGCCTGGAGATTCCCCCGGACGCGTGGGAGAAGTGCGACCGGTGCGGGCACGTCGACATCCGGGAGAAGTTCGAGAAGGCACTGAGCGTCTGTCCGGAGTGCGGAAAGCATCGACGGATCGGGGCGGAGGAGTACATCGAGATCCTCACCGACGCCGGGAGCTGGCGCGAGCTGTACGGCAACCTACGGTCGACGGACCCGCTGGCGTTCGAGCACTATGCCGACCGGCTCGTCGCTGCCGGCAAGAAGGGCGGAGATGCCGACGCGGTGTACACCGGCAGCGCTCGGCTCGACGGGCAGCAGTTCAACCTGGCCGTCATGAACTTCGCATTCATGGGCGGCTCGATGGGCTCGGTGGTCGGCGAGAAGATCGCGCGCCTGGCCCGACGCTCGCTGGAGCGGAAGATTCCGCTCGTCATCGTCTCGACCTCTGGCGGTGCGCGGATGCAGGAAGGTGTGCTCTCGCTGATGCAGATGGCCAAGACCTCGGCGGCCATCGCCCAGTTGCATCTCCAGTGCATTCCCTACATCTCGATCCTCACCGATCCGACTACCGGCGGCGTGTCGGCGTCGTTCGCCATGCAGGGTGACGTGATCCTGGCCGAGCCGGGCGCGGTGATCGGGTTCGCGGGGCAGCGGGTCATCAAGCAGACCATCGGCCAGGATCTGCCCGATGGCTTTCAGACCGCGGAGTTCCTGCTCGAGCACGGCCAGATCGACGATGTCGTGCCACGCGCGTCGCTCCGCGACACGACCGCCCGACTTCTTCGCCACATGCAGGGACAGCGTCCCCTCGTGGAGCAGGTCGAGTCGAGCTGAGCGCCCAGCCGCTGAGTTACGAAGCGGCCCTCGAGTTTCTCTTCCCCCGCACGACCACGATCAAGTTCGGGCTCGCGACGACGCGTGCGCTGCTCAAGGCGCTCGGCGACCCGCACGAACTGATTCCCGCAGTGCACATCGGTGGAACCAACGGCAAGGGCAGTGTGTCGACGCTCGTGGCCGGCGCCCTTCGCGCGGCGGGCTGGCGGGTCGGCCTCTACACCTCGCCGCACCTGGTTTCGTTCCGGGAGCGCATCCGGGTCGACGAGCTGCCGATCCCGGAGCGCGCGGTCGCGATGTGGACGGCGCGGCTCCGGCCACTGATCGAGGAGCGTCGCGCCACCTTCTTCGAGATCACCACCGCTATCGCCTTTGCCGACTTCGCGGCGCGCGGCGCCGAGATCATGGTGGTCGAGGTCGGACTGGGCGGGCGCCTGGACAGCACCAACGTGCTGCGGCCCCTGGTCAGCGCGGTCACCAAGATCGAGCGCGACCACATGAAGTACCTGGGCGACACGCTGGAGCAGATCGCCGGCGAGAAGGCCGGCATCGCGAAGCCGGGCACGCCGTTCGTCGTCGGCGAGCGGGAGCCCGCGCTGATCGAGGTGCTCCGCCGGGAGGCACGCCGAACG
>JACDDX010000136.1 GCA_013816685.1 Gemmatimonadales bacterium | reverse complement strand
AGACCAACTCCCCCCGCGCCCGCATGATGCTGGTCGAGTGGGCGGAGTACCTGCCGCTGTTCCGGAAGGTCATGCCCCGGGGCACACCGGCGTCCGTCGTGGCGACACGCGAGGCCTATCTCCAGTCGGTGCAGCGAGAAGCGGAGGTTGTGCTGGCCCGCCGCACCGCCTGAGTCCGCCAGCGCGTGGCGGGTCAGAACCCGCAGCCCCTTGACGGCAACGGGTCCGGCCGGCGAACTTGCTGCCCCGCAAGCAAGCTACTTTTCCGACTCAGCCGGAGAACTATGGGCGCCACCCTCGAACGCGAGCGCAACGCGCCCCGGAGCCGCGCCGCCATCCTCGACGCGGCCGAACGGCTGTTCGCTGAACGCGGTTATGAGGCCACCAGCCTCCAGGACGTCGGTGCCGCCGCCGGCGTCTCCCGCGGCACACCCGGTTACTTCTTCGGCTCCAAGGCCGCGCTCTATAGCGCGGTGCTCGAGCGGTGCTACGAGGATGTCCGGCAGGCAGTTCGGAGCGGCCGGAGCCGTGCCTTCGCGAGCGGCGAGTCGCCCGAGATCGTGCTGGCGGGTGCGGTGGCGGAGTACTTCGACTTTCTGGCCTCGCGCCCCAACTTCCTGCGCCTGATCGAGCGCGAAGCGCTCGCCGGACGGCCGGTGCTCGAGGGCGCGGCGCACGTCGAGCCCGGCCACGAGGCGCTCGCGGCTATCCGCGAGGAACTGGGATACGACGATGCCACGGATGGCGATGCCGCACAGCTTTTGCTCAGCATCATCGCCCTGTGCTGGTTCCCGCTGATTCACGCGCGAACCGTGGCCCCGGCGGTCGGCGTCGCCCTGGACACGACCGCGCAGCTCGAACGGCGGAAGCAACACGTGATCGACCTCGTGCTTCACGGTCTCCATTCTCACGGACCCGCCCTCACCCTCAGCGACCGGATCTCCTCATGAGCGATACTGCCACGCTGGTACCGCCCCCGCCCACCGAACCGGGTCTCGGGCGCATGGCCACCGAGCAGGAAGCCCGTGAGATGGCCGAGGCAGCACGCGAGAAGGAGTGGGAGGCGCCCAGCTTCGTGCGGGAGATGTTCGAGGGATCGTTCCGTCTCGACCTCATCCATCCTTACCCGGAGCAGTCGGCCGAGGACATCGAGCGGGCTCGGCCATTCATGGAGCGGCTCGAGAAGTTCATGCGGGAGCGGGTCGACAGCGACAAGATCGATCGCGAGGGCAAGATTCCGCCCGAAATCGTCCGAGGGCTGGGCGAGATCGGCGCGTTCGGGATCAAGATTCCCCGTGAGTACGGCGGACTCGGGCTGAGCCAGACGAGCTACACCCACGCGATCGGGCTGGTCACCAGTCTCGACGGCAATCTCACCGCGCTCCTCTCCGCCGCCCAGTCGATCGGGGTACCGACGCCCCTCAAGCTGTTCGGCACGCCGGACCAGAAGCAGCGCTATCTCCCGCGCCTGGCCCGCGGGGCGGTGAGCGCGTTCGCACTGACCGAAAACGGTGTGGGCTCGGACCCCGCCGGCCTGGCCACCGTCGCCGAGCTGTCAGCCGACGGGACGCACTACCTCCTGAATGGCGAGAAGCTCTGGTGCACCAACGGCACCATCGCCGAGTTGATGGTGGTGATGGCTCGGACCGGATCGAAGAAGATCACGGCCTTCATCGTCGAGGCCGACTGGGAGGGTGTCGAGGTCGTCCGCCGCTGCCACTTCATGGGACTGAAGGCGATCGAGAACGGCATCATCCGGTTCACCAACGTGAAGGTGCCGGTGGAGAACGTGATCTGGGGGGAGGGCAAAGGACTCAAGCTCGCGCTCATCACCCTCAACACCGGCCGGCTGACGCTGCCGGCGTCGGCCGTCGCCGGGGCCAAGCGCTGTCTCGAGATCTGCCGACGCTGGGCGTCGGAGCGGGTGCAGTGGGGACAGCCCATCGGCCGCCACGACGCGATCGCGCAGAAGATCGGACGCATGGCCGCCGAGACCTTCGCGATGGAGGCAGTGTCCGATCTGGCGTCGCTGCTGGCCGACCGGGGCAACACCGATATCCGGCTCGAGGCGGCGATGGCGAAGATGTGGAACACCGAGGCCGGTTGGCGGATCGCCGACGAGACGCTGCAGATCAAGGGCGGGCGTGGCTACGAGACCGCGGACAGCCTCCGGGCGCGCGGCGAGCGGCCCGACGCGGTCGAACGGCTGATGCGCGACTTCCGGATCAACCTGATCTTCGAGGGCTCCAGCGAGATCATGCGGCTGTTCATCGCGCGCGAAGCGGTGGACACCCACCTCCGGGTCGCGGGCGATCTGATCGACCCCAAGGCGCCGCGGGCGAAGAAGATTCAGGCGCTGCTCCGTTCGGGCGCCTACTACTCCACCTGGTATCCGAAGCTGTGGCTCGGGTGGACCCGGACGCCGCGCTACTCCGAATTCGGCACGCTCGCCACCCATGTCCGCTACACCCACGCCGCCTCTCGGCGGCTCGCCCGGACGCTGTTTCACTGCATGGTGCGCTTTGGACCGAGGCTGGAGAAGCGTCAGGCGGTCCTGTTCCGGCTGGTCGAGATCGGTGCCGAGCTGCTGGCGATCGCCGCGGCCTGCTCCCGAGCCCGGGCGATGGTGAAGAAGGACCGGGCCAACCAGGGCCCCGTCGAGCTCGCCGATCTGTTCAGCCGCCAGGCTCGGCGGCGGATCGAGGAGCGCTTCGCGGCCGTGTTCGACAACGACGACGTGGCGACGTACAAGGCTGCACAGCAGGTGCTGCGGCACGAGCACGGCTGGCTGGAAGCGGGGATCGTCCCGTCGGAGTGAGCGTCCGGGCGCGGTTATCCTTCACCGGAACCGCCCCCCGAGGAGTGTGAGATGGCCGTCGCCGAAGGCAGGACGATTCCGTTTACCGGGCCGGAAGGCATCGAGACCGGCGTGCTCGAGACATTCGAGTACGTCGGCCCCGATCAGGAGATCGTCACCGAGACCCGCGAGTTCAGCCCTGTCTGTCCCTACAGCGGCCTGCCCGACTTCGCGACGCTCCGCATCGTCTATACGCCCGGCGATCGCTGCATCGAGCTGAAGAGTCTCAAGTATTACGTGACCAGCTACCGCAGCGTCGGCATTTTCCAGGAGCACGCGACGGCCCGCATCGCGGAGGATCTGTTCGGCGTGCTCCGTCCGAAGCGCCTGACCGTCATCACCATCTACAACACCCGCGGCGGCTTCGACACCACCTGCAGCGTCACGCTCGCCTCGTAGTCCGCCATCATCCATCGTTTCACGTGAGTTTCATGGCGCCGCCGAGCTCAGCACGTTCGGCGAGGGTCGGTCGGGTACGTCCTCCACCGGCGTCTTCGGCCCTCGTGCGATCAGCGCGGGAAGGTTGGCCAGCTCGTAGGCGGTGGCCGCCATGACCGCCGACGCCTGGCGGAGGTCGGCCGGGACCGCGTGATCGTAGGTATCGACCTGCGAGTGGTGCGTGTGATCGTAGCCCCGGCGGATCTGGTCGAAGTTGAAGCCCGGAACCCCGTAGGGCAGGAACGAGAGATGGTCGGTCCCCCGTTTCATCGCGTCGCGCACGCTGTCCGCGCCTAGCGCAGCCACCGGCGCCAGCAACGCCTTCCATAACTCCGCCAGATCGTTCCGCCCCTGCAGCGCCTGCCCGGTAATCGCGCCGGTCCCGTTGTCGAGCACCAGGACGGCCTGGATACTGTCGGCGTCGGCCCGGTGGGCAGCGGCGTACGCGCGCGAGCCCAGCAGCCCCTGCTCTTCGCCGCTGAAGAGAATGAAGCGGATCGTGCGCTTCGGCTTGAGCCCCGACCTTGTGATGGCGCGGGCGGCCTCCAGCACGACCATCGATCCGGTCCCGTTGTCGGTCGTACCGGTTCCCAGGTCCCAACTGTCGAGATGCGCTCCCAGGATCACCACCTGCCCCGGGCGCTGACTGCCCCGGATCTCGGCCACGGTGTTCCACTGCCGCACCGGTGTTCGGCCCAGCGTGTTGCTCACCCTCGCCTCGATGCGGGGCACGATGCCGCTCTCGATCAGCCGCGTGAGGTGGGTGTAATCCTCGTGCGCGACGACGAGGCGCGGCAGCGGCGCCACCGACGTCGGCGAGCCGCTCATGGTCATTAGCCCGTGCTCCTTGGCGCCGTCCACCAGGATGCCGAGGGCGCCCGCGCGCTTGAGGACGTAGGGGAGGTCGATGCCGTACTGGCGTCGGGTCCGCACCGCCGCCGCCGTCGTATCGGCGAAGGGAAGCTGGCGGAGACGAAGCGCCTCCTGGATCGCGGCGGAGTCCTCGGGCATGGCCTCGGGACCGTCCGGGTTCCACACCGGATACGGCGGCCCCGCGAGCACCCACGCGCCGCGCACCTTTCTCTCGTAGGCCTGGAGGCTGTCCGGACTGGAGAGGTTGGCGGCTACGACCGGTCCCGACTGCACGCCGTCGGTCCCCACGGTCCATGCCCAACTGTGCGCGGTGAGGGCGCGCGTGAACGGCGCGATCAGTTGGGCCTGCACCGGCCCGCGCTCCCAGGTGACGCCGAAGTTCCAGGGCTCGAGCGCGGCGTGCAGTCCGTAGGCCCGGAACCGCCCGGCGGTCCACTCGTTCGCACGCCGCATGGCGGCACTCCCCGTGAGCCGCGGCCCGATGACGTCCGAGAGGTGCTGGAGATTCTCCATCACCTCGGAGTGGTCCATCGCCTGGGCGATGAGCCGGCCAGTGCCGGTGGTATCGACCGTCTGAGCCCGGATCGGACCGGCGACGGGAACGACGCCAAGCGCGAGGATCCAGACGCCGCTTCTGACGAAGGGAGGGACACGCATGCGGGGATCCTGGTTGAGACGTCGGTAAGGCGAACGAGATCCAGTTTATAATCACGAGCCGTGACGATGCAAAGCCTCATCCGACGTCTGCTGCCGCCCCTTGCCGGCGCCGCTGTGTTCGGGGTCGCCCTGTGGGGCGTGCATGCGGCGCTCCGGCAGTACCATTACCGCGAGATCCTGGCCGGGCTTCGCACGATCCCCTGGCCCCGACCCGCCCTCGCACTGCTCCTCACCGTGCTGGCCTACGCAGCACTGACCGCTTACGACGCCCTGGCCCTTCGCTACATCCGTCATCCTCTGCCGTACCGCCGTGTCGGCCTGGCATCGTTCGTCAGCTACGCGTTCAGCAACACGCTCGGGGCCTCCGCGCTCACCGGCGCGTCAGTACGGTACCGGCTGTATTCCGCGTGGGGAATCAGCGGCCCCGACATCGCGCGCATCGTCGCGTTCTGTCTGGTGACGCTCTGGACCGGTCTGCTCGCCGTGAGCGGACTCGCGCTGGTGGTGGAGCCCGGCACGTACGCGACGCTGCTGCACTTTCCGCCGCCGGTCGCATCAGTGACCGGCCTCTGCTGCCTGGCGCTTGTCGGGAGCTATCTCACCTGGTCGGCCAGAGG
>JACDDX010000135.1 GCA_013816685.1 Gemmatimonadales bacterium | reverse complement strand
GTCCTGGATCAGCACCGTGGCCCCGGAGCGGACCCGGCCTTCGGGATCCAGCCCCGCCAGCTCCTTGCTCACCAGATGACGCTCGTGCAGCACCTGCCGGTCGGTGCGATCCAGCCGGTCGAGCCGGAACTTGATCGCCCGCCGCAGCGACACACTCTCCCGGGTCGCCTGCTCGACCAGCTCGAGCACCTGTTCCCGCTCCGACTCGGCATTTCTGATCTGGAAGACCCGGTCGCGAAGGTTCCGGGCGAGGCGAATCCGGGTGGAGAGCACGAGGTGGTTGGACGGGCCGCTCGCCTCCAGCCATCCCACTCCTCCGTCGGCCAGCAGACTCAGATCGATCATCGGCTACTCCAGCACACGTAGTCGGTCACGCAGCTCGGCGGCAAGCTCGAAATTCTCGGTTTCGACAGCCAGCCGGAGCTGCTCGCGAATGTCGGCCGCGCCGCGATCCTCCGCCGGCACTGGGGCGGCGCCCTGATCGGCGTAGCGCTCGCCGACGTGATGGGTCGAGCCATGGAGCCGGCGTAAGAGATCGCGCAGCGGCGCCTCGAACGCGTGGTAGCACTCGGGGCACCCGAGCCGCCCGCTCTCCCGGAAATCCTGCAGCGTCGCGCCGCAGCGACCGCAGACGTCCGCCGTGCGCGCGAGCGGTGTGGATTCGGGCAGACCCTTCCCCATGGCCGCGAGAAAGGTCCCCAGCGGAGTCTTGGCCACCGACGCCGGGCTCTCCACGCCCTTCTCAGCCGCGCAGCGTTCGCACAGGTGGAGGGTCGTCACCTGCTCGTTGACGATCTGGGTCAGGTGAATCACGGCTTCCCGCTCGTGGCACTGTTCGCACGACATCAGGGCATCAGCTCCACCGACGCGAGCGGCACCAGCCGTCCGCCTTCGAGCGACAGGACTCGGTCGGCACGCGCAGCCAGTGACCGGTTGTGAGTGACGACGACGAGCGCGGTCTCGAACTCGCGCGCGAGCTGGCCGAAGAGCTGGTGAAGTCGCTCGCTGTTGGCCTGATCCAGGTTGCCCGACGGCTCGTCGGCGAGCACCACCAACGGATCTGCCGCCAGGGCACGCGCGACGGCGGTGCGCTGCTGCTCGCCGCCCGAGAGCGCCGACGGACGATGCGACATGCGCCCCGCCAGGCCCACCGCTGCCAGCAGCTCCTCGGCCCGGGACCGCGCAGCGGCCTCATCCACGTCGGCGATCAGCAGTGGCATCATGACGTTCTCGAGCGCGGTGAATTCCCGCAGCAGGTGATGGAACTGAAACACGAAACCGAGCTTCCGGTTCCGAACCTGGGCGAGCGCATCCTCACTGAGGTCGGCGTAGGCACGGCCGTCGAGCACCACCGACCCGGACGTCGGCTGATCGAGCGCGCCGAGCAGATGGAGCAACGTGCTCTTCCCTGATCCGCTGGAGCCGACGATCGCCACGAATTCGCCGCGACGGATCTCGAGGTCGGTATTCGAGAGCACCTCGATGGCGCTCCCGTCCCCGCCACGGAACACCTTCCGAATCCCTCGTGCCTCCAGAATCGGACTCATTCGTGTCGGATCGCCTCGACCGGCGTGAGGCCGGCGGCCGAACGCGAAGGATACACCGTCGCGAGAATGGCGATCGCCAGACTCGCGACGACCACGAGCACCACGTCCGACAGTTGCGTGTGCACCGGCAGATGATCGATGAAATACACCGCCGGATTGATCCGCACCCAGCCGGACTCATCCACGACATACGCGATCGTCAGCCCGAACAGCAGGCCGAGTGCGGTGCCCAGGAGGCCGATGACCGCGCCCTGGATGAGAAATACCCGGGCGACTGCCGAGGACGTCAGCCCCATCGCGCGGAGAATTCCGATCTCCTTGGTCTTGTCGGTGACGACCATGATCAGCGTCCCGACGATGTTGAAAGCCGCGACCACCATGATAAAGAAAATAACGAGTCCCATCGCCAGCTTCTCGAGCTGGAGCGCGCTGAACAGGCTCGAGTTCTGGGTCTGCCAGTCCAACGCCCGGTAGGGGTACCCGAGCCGCTTCTCCAGCGCAGCGCCGATCTCCGGTGCACGGTCGGGATCCACCAGCCGCACGGCGATCCCCGAGACCGCCTCGCCCAGTCCGGTGAAGCGCTGAGCGGTCTGGCGCGACATGACCACGAACTGATTGTCGTACTGAAACATTCCAGTGTTGAAGAGTCCGGTGACCTCGAATTTCCAGAAGCGCGGGACGGCGACCCCGAGCGCGGCGTTGACCTTCGACTGGGTCACGGGCACCAGCGTGACGATGTCGCCTGGGTACACGCCGAGCCGGGACGCGAGGCGGTTCCCCAGCAGAAGGCCACCGTCGATGCCCGGTTTGTCGGTCTTGAAGGAGAGGTCGCCTTTGGTGACCGACTGCGGCAGTGAAGTCACGGCGTGCCGTCCCGTGTCGGGATCGAAGCCGAGCAGATTCACCCCCTCCCCGTAGTCCTCGCCGGCCGTGATGCCGGCCTGGCTGATGACCTCGGGCGCGGCCGTCACTACACCGGGCTGCTTCCGCACCTCGGCGAGGACCTTGCGCCAGTCGTCCACCCGGAGTCCGGCGCCGTAGGTCAGCACGCGGAGGTGCGGGTTGGCCACGAGGATGCGCTCGCGAAGATCGTTTCGAAGTCCGTTCATGACGCCGAGCACGACGATCAGCGCGGTGACGCCGACTGCCACACCGCCGGTCGAAATCACCGTGTTGAGCGAGGCGGCGCGGGACGAGCGCCGGCTCCGGAGATATCGTCGTGCCAGGCGCCACTCGAGCGCGGTGGGCAGGCCGAACCGGCGGGTGGCCATCTCAGCTCTCCGGACGCATGGCGGGAAACAGGATCACTTCGCGGATCGACTCCTGGCCCGCCAGCGTCATGATCAGACGGTCGATGCCCATGCCGAGTCCGCCCGTCGGCGGCATGCCGTACTCGAGCGCCCGGATGTAATCGGCGTCGAAGGCGTGCGCCTCGTCGTCGCCGGCGGCGCGCTGGCGGACCTGCTCCTCGAAGCGGCGGCGCTGCTCGTCTGGGTCGTTCAGCTCGCTGAAGGCGTTGACCAGCTCCCGCCCCCCGACGAACAACTCGAAACGCTCGGTGAGGGACGGGTCGGATCGATGCTCCCTGGCCAGCGGCGAGAGCGGTTTCGGGTAGTCGAGCACGAACGTCGGCTGCAGCAGGTGCGGCTCCAGGAACTGCTTGAACACTTCGTCCTGGAGCTTGCCACCCGACAGCGTGCCCAGGTCGGCAGCCTCGGACCCCGTCCGGCGCAATGCGTCACGCATCTCCGGGTCGGACGCGGAGCGGACGTCGAGCGCGGAGCGTGCGCGGATCCCCTCCACGAAGTCGACGCGGGCGAAGGGCGGCGTGAAATCCAGCGTCACGCCTCCGCGCTCGAGCGCGTGGCCTCCGGTGCAGTGCTGGACCAGTCCGCTGAGCAGCTCCTCCGTGAGCCGCATCATGTCCTCGTAATCCGCATAGGCCTGATACAGCTCCAGCATGGTGAACTCGGGATTGTGCGTGCGATCCATCCCCTCGTTGCGGAAGTCGTGACCGATCTCGTAGACCCGCTCGAAGCCACCGACCAGCAGCCGCTTGAGGTAGAGCTCGTCGGCAATGCGCAGGTACAGGCGGGTATCCAGGGCGTTATGGTGGGTGACGAACGGCCGCGCCGCGGCGCCGCCATAGAGCGGCTGCAGCACCGGCGTCTCGACTTCGAGGAATTGCCGGTCGTCGAGGAACCGGCGGATGTACCCCACAGTCCGGGCGCGGAGCCGGAAGATGTCGCGTACCTCGGGGTGCACGGCCAGGTCGGCGTAGCGCTGGCGAAAGCGCACCTCCGGATCCGTGAGCCCGCCGAAGACCTGCGTGCGACCCTCAGGGTCCGTCACCGTCTTGCCCCGCGGAAGGGGTCGCAGCGACTTGGCCAGCAGTGCGACGGCCGAGGTCCGGATGGTGATTTCCCCTGCACGGGTGCGAAAGACCCGGCCGGTGACCCCGATGTAATCGTCCAGATCCAGCAGGTTGACCAGCGGCCAGGCGAGCGGCAGATCGTCGCGTTTGATATAGATCTGGATCTGCCCGGCCGTATCCTCGAGATGCCCGAAGGCGACCTTGCCCTTCGGGCGCCAGGACACGAGGCGGCCGGCCACCACCACTTCCGGGCCCTCCTCGCCCATCGCGTCGTCGTAGAGTGCCAGCGCTTCGGCGGAGGTGTGACTGCGCTCGAACCGGTAGGCGAACGCCGGTACGCCCAGCGCCTCTACCGCGGCCCGGTTCTCCCGCCGCGCCGTCTCGACGTAGGAGCGCTCGTCCTCCGCGCTTGCGCGCTCCGCGCTCACGCGGCCTTGCCGCCGAACCGTTTCAGAAATGCCTCGATGAATGCGTCGAGATCGCCATCCATGACGCGTTGCACATCGCCGACCTTCACCTCCGTGCGGTGGTCGTTGACCATGGTGTAGGGTTGAAAGACGTACGAGCGGATCTGGTTTCCCCAAGAATTGTCCGTTTTGGTGGCCTCGACGAGCGCGCGGGCCGCCTCCTGCTCCTCCAGTTTCCGCTGATACAGCGCCGCCCGGAGCATCTTCATCGCCGTCGCCCGGTTCTTGGTCTGACTGCGCTCCTGCTGACACGATACGACGAGCCCCGTCGGTTCGTGCGTCAGACGGACCGCCGAGGAGGTCTTGTTGACATGCTGGCCCCCGGCTCCTGACGCCCGGAAGACGTCCATCCGGATGTCTTCTTCCCGCAGATCGATCTCGATCGTATCGTCGATGTCAGGATATACGAACAACGAGGCGAAGGAGGTGTGCCGGCGTGCCTGCGAATCATAGGGAGAGATGCGCACCAGCCGGTGCACACCTTTCTCGGCCTTGAGGTACCCGTAGGCATACTCGCCCAGCACCTCGATCGTGACCGACTTGATTCCGGCTTCCTCGCCCGGCAGCAGGTCGAGGATCCTCGCCGTGAAGCCCTTCCGCTCCGCCCAGCGCACGTACATCCGCATGAGCATCTCGGCCCAGTCCTGCGACTCGGTGCCACCTGCGCCGGGGTGGATCGTCACGATGGCACCCCGGCGGTCGTCCGGCCCCTGCAGCATGGCCTGGAGCTCGAAACGCCCCAGCTCCTGCTCCAGCTCCTCCGCCTCGCGGTCGAGGTCGGTGGTCATGCCCGCGTCGTGGTCGAGCACGAGCAGCTCCGCCATTTCCCGGGCGCTGTCGAGGCGACCGACCAGCGACTCGTACGGCGCCACCCAGGCCTTCAGACCCTTGAGCTCCTGCACGGCGACGCGCGCCGCCTCCTGATTGGACCAGAACTCCGGCTTGCTCTGCCGGTCTTCGAGGGCGCGCAGCCGGTCCGCCTTGCTCGTCAGGTCAAAGAAAGTCTCGAAGTTCGGTGACGCGATCGGAGATGCGGTCGAGCCGCTCGGACAGATCTGACATGCGGACTCCAGCAGGAGAGAGATCGAGGGCGCGGCGCGCGCCGGGTAGTGC